>CANHCM010000118.1 GCA_947459155.1 Bacteroidota bacterium
AAAGCGATGCCTTTAATTGGTTAAAATCCGCTTCAATCGTATACGTTAAACTCCTTGTGTGTTTTTCCGATAGGCCCTAAATCATTGGTGTGCCTATTCGGTTTTACCTTATTCGTTTTTATTTAAATGATGAAAAAATCGGCTGCGATGCCATCGGCCTGAAACCAATGTTTTGTTTTAAGCACGAAGGAGTTTCCTTTTCGCTCTATGATTCCGCGGTGGGGCGAACGTTCCCAACTGTTTAACCACATTTTTGCGAATGGCTCTCCCAGCTGTTGCAAGGCTTCCAATGAAAGTCCGTCTGATGTTCGCAAACCTGTGAGAATAAATTCGTTGTATCTGTTCTCAGCACTCAGTTTTTCGGCGATTTGCTCCGGTTGCCCCGCTTTTAACGCCCGCATATAGCGTTGGTTGTTGGCCACATTAGAATACCGTTCCATTGCGGAGAATCCGTGCGCTGAGGCACCAAGACCAAGGTAAGCGCTGCCTTTCCAGTACGAGGAATTGTGCAAGGCTCTCGCACCATATCGGGCGAGATTCGAAATTTCGTAGTGGTCGAAGCCTTTTTCTGCAGCCCAGTTTTGTAACAAGGCAAATTGTTGGGCCGCATGTTCTTCAGAGGGCTCTTCGCTGCGGCGCTCCCTGATTTGTTTGGCCAGCGGCGTTCCTTGTTCAACCGTTAGAGCATAACACGAAAGGTGGTTGATGCCCGCATCAGCAGCCCGATTTAGATTGTTTAGCCAGGCCTCATCGCTCAATCCGGGAATGCCGTAAATCAAATCGGCGCTTAGGCGATTAAAACCTGCGGCAAAAGCGGTATGTAAGGCGGCTTCGGCTTCACGGGCATTGTGTGCACGGTTCATTTGTTGGAGGTCTTCATCCCGAAACGATTGGATGCCGATGCTCAGTCTGTTTACTCCTAAGATGCCTAGAAAATCAAGGTATTCCGGCGTGATGTCATCAGGGTTTACCTCAAAAGTAATCTCCTCCATTTTTCTCAAATCCACATAATGCTGCAGTTGCTCGAAGATGTCACTGAGATGTTTGGGAAGCAGTTGCGAAGGCGTTCCACCGCCGAAATACAAGGTGTTAAATGACTGTGCGCTCCACTGTGGCAGCCGAATGTCGATCTCGCGGAGCAGCGCCTCCACATAGTCGTCGCGGTACCGAAGCGAAGTGCTGAAATGGAAGTCGCAGTAATTGCAAGCCTTACGGCAGAAAGGAATATGGATATAGATGCCGGCCATGTTAGTACTCCACAATCGGCAGGAGAATCCGGAAGGTCGTTCCTTTGCCGAGCTCCGATTTACGGACAAAGATTCGGCCTCGGTGGTAGTTCTCTACAATCCGTTTGGTGAGCGAAAGACCGAGTCCCCAACCTCGCTTTTTAGAAGTGTAGCCCGGCTGAAAGACGGTTTTGAGCTTCGAGCTTTGGATGCCTTTGCCGGTATCGCTGATGTCGACATAAAACCACCGCCCTTTTTCGCCGTAGCTCAGGCTTAAATCGCCCTGTCCTTCCATGGCATCGATGGCATTGCGGTAAAGGTTTTCGATTACCCAATCGAACAGTGGAATATTGAGGTTTACCAGCGCTTGTTTCCCTTCGGGAAGATGATTTTGCAGGCTCACCTGAATCTTCTTGGAGGTTCGGGGCTGCATGTAGGCCAGGCTTTCGCGGAGAACGGTTCCAAGGTCGGCCGCCTTCAGTTCGGGTACTGAGCCAATCTTCGAAAAGCGTTCGGTCACTACCTCCAGTCGGTGCAGGTCTTTGTTGATTTCGCCCAGTGTTTCTTCGTCAATCCCTTTCATGCGAAGGATTTCAACCCAAGCCATCAGGCTCGATAAGGGCGTGCCCAGTTGGTGGGCAGTTTCTTTCGACATACCGACCCAAACCTGATTCTGTTCGGCGCGTCGGGAAAAGCTGAACAGGAAGTAGGCCACGAGGATGAACAGCGCAATGACCCCAAACTGCACGAAGGGATAATATTTCAGTTGAGTAAGCAACCACGAACTCTGATAGAAGATCAGGCACTTGCCGTAGTCGGGGAGCTCTATCTCGAGGGGCAGATTCTCCTGTTCCATGTTAGCGGTAAGCTCTAACATAGCGGTGGTATCGTTGTCGATGGCCTGTTCGAGATTTCCGGAAGCAATGACTTTACTGCGGGTAGAATCGGAAACGATAACCGGAACACTGGCGGCATTCACCACCACTTCGGAGATGAACGATTGGATGATGTTATCGAGTACATCGCGCAGCTCGGTAAAAACCCTGGAGTCCTGGTAATAGATGTAATAGTTGTTTGAATAGCCGTCGTTGATTACAATCGGGCGGTATTTCGTGAACTCTTTACGAATGCGCCCGGTAAACTCCGTGATGAGTCCATACCCGGTAGTGTCGACGTTGGTGATGTAGTTGATTCGGTTTTGTTCGTCGACAATGATGGCCGGAATCGTATTGTTTTCGCTGGCAACTTTGAGGTAAAATGTCAGCGCACCGTTGTCTTCGGTTGTGCCGAGATTTTGTGTGGCCTGGGCCCAGATTTCAGCCCGTTTGCGTTCTTCAACCTGCAAGCGTTGAAAGAGGTTTTCGGTGTATTTCACCAGTGTAGCACGATTTCTAACGGCATCGGCCCAGAGCTCCACTTTTTGTCGCTCTTCGTCGGCAACCTGCTGCACCAGACGGTTCGTATACCACAGTGATGCACCAATGATCACGACGGCAAAACCGGCTAACCAAATTTTCCAACGTTGTTTGCGGCTGTATATGCTCACCCTTTTAGTTTTCTTTCGACAGCTCCAAAAGAAGCGCTTTTTCTTGTTTGCTCAAACTGTCGTAACCCGAACGGGAAATTTTATCGAGTATTTCATCGAGCCGCCTCTGCTTTTCGGTTCTGCTCAGGGCGTACTCTTCATCGCTTTTGCCCCTCGCATGCACCACACGCATCCGCGCTTTGCGCTTGCCCGTGATGGCATCCTGAACTGTGTTCCACCATGAAGCCAAATCGCGCCCACGGGCTAAGTTTCGTGCCCAAACAATACCGAAAAGCGCTCCTCCCAAGTGGGCAATGTGCCCTCCTGCATTTCCGGCTCTGATTTGAAGGATGTCGAGAATAATGAAAAGAGCAGCGAGCCAGCGTAGGCGCATACGGATAATCCCGAATAGAAGCACTTCGTCATCAGGCCGGTAGGCCGAAATGGCAATGAGAATACTCAATGCGGCCGCCGAAGCTCCTGCCGCCTGATAATCGCCACGCATGCTTGTAAACAGCGGGAAAATGTTCACTGCCAGCATGAAGAACAGGGCGCCGGCTAAGCCTCCGCTGAAATAAACGCCCAGCAATCGCCGATCGTCGAAGTATCGGGTGAAAAGCTGCGCCGAGAAATAGAGCGTGATCATGTTAAACAACAAGTGGAAAATGCCACTGTGCATAAACATGTGGGTGATGAGCGTCCAGGGACGGGTGATGAATAGCGCTGGGTCGCCCGGCAGCCAAAGCCAACGGTTTAACCACGTTTCAACCGAACCGGAATTAAACAGGTGCAGCAGCGAAAGCGGGATGTTAATCGCCAGAAAAATGAAGACATTGATGATGATCAGCTTTGTAGCAGCATCAGAAACAGCCCATTGAAACCGAAATCCTTGCATACTCAGTTAACGTATCGGTTGCCGTCTTGTTTTCGGTAATACAGAATGAGGAGAACCCCGAAGAGCATCCCTCCGAGGTGGGCAAAGTGCGCAACATTGTCTTCGAGATTGTTGCGAAGTCCCATCGAAAGCTCAATCAATCCATAAACCACCACCAAATACTTCGCTTTTAACGGAATTGGAGGTATGAGCAGTAAAATCATGGCATTGGGAAAGGTCATCCCGAAGGCCAGCAACAAGCCATATACAGCGCCGGAAGCGCCTACTGTAGGCATGTTGGTTCTGAAATCGACCACTTCGTTAACCAACGAAATCGACTCATTGATGTAACCCGGGTTGAGTCGATCGTTGTACCAGGCTACCAAAAATTCGTTGAGCTGGGTGTTGTTGTAAGAGCCCGGTAAGTGGTTGGAGATAAAGGCCTCAAAGCTGGTGTAACCCGGAGCGCTGAGGTATACATTGGCTTCTACAAGCATGGGTTGTAGCTGGAAGGCCACCACGGTATTGTGAAGCACAGAGGCTCCGATGCCGCAGATAAGGTAATAGGCCAGAAAGCGTTGTGGACCCCAGCGCATTTCCATAGCCGATCCAAACATCCACAAAGCGAGCATGTTAAAGAACAGGTGAAACAAGCTTGAGGTGCTGTGCAGGAACATTCCGGTAATGAGCTGCCAGGGCTTGAAGTAGGGCGAAAGCCAGTTGTGGAGCGCCAAAATTTCGGTAGCCCCTTGCTCATCGGCAAACAGGTAGAGGAAATAGGCGAGAACGTTGATCAGAATGAGCGCTCTAACAACGGTGGGTGTCGACGGACGAGTGCTGAAGGGTGAATCCATGCGCGAATATCGGGTTGAGATCAAACAGAACGTCCGAAGCGGCCTGCAAGTTCTTCTAAAGTGATCATACTGATGATTTGTCGGCCACCGGGCGTGAATCCGGGCGTTTCGCAGGCAAACAACTTCTCCACCACTTTGAGCAGGGCTTCGGGTTGCGACTGCGGTCGAATCTTGCGGGCCGATTGTCGGGCCAGCGTAGCGGCCAGGTTTTCTAATCGATTCAGGGTGAGTTGCTGTTGCGACTGTTTAAACTGCTCCAGAAGCTCTTGTAGGATGGCCGCATTGTCGGCATCGGCAGTTTCGGGCGGAACGCCATTCACCTTCAGGGTGTGCTTACCGAAAATCTCCAGATCGAAGCCCAGTGCGCGAAGCTCAGGGTCGAGTGCTCGCATCAGTTCGAAATCGCCAGCCGGCAATTCCAGTACGGAAGGGAAAAGCAGTTGTTGAGAAACCCCATGCTGCAATCCACGGCGCAAATAGGTTTCATAACCGATGCGCTCCTCGGCACCAACGTAGTCAATGAGCATCAAGCCACTCTTTACCTGCGAGCAAATGTATTTGCCATGCAGCAGCCAGGGAGCACTTCGCTCTTCTTCCTGCGGCTCTTCTTTGGTTAAAAGGCTTTGCTGGGCAGCGGGCGGACCGGCCAGTTCTTCCCAACGAATTTTACTGAGATGCTGAATCACATCGGGACGCGCTGCGGATTGTCCGCTGCTGGCCGGTGTGTTAAAGGGATTGTAGTTGGGGTCGACTTGAATTTGCGGCGCTTTGATTTCAGTATTGCGCGTGGCCACCGAAGTAAAGGGCATTTCGTTCTCGAAATCGAGGCTGGGCGAAAGTACAAAAGAGCCGATGGCCTTTTTCACCGCTGAGCGTAGCACACCATACACAAAGCGTTCATCGGTGAACTTAATCTCCGTTTTGGTGGGGTGAATGTTTACATCGATGGTTGCCGGATCCACTTCGAAGCGGATAAAATACACCGGATGTTCTCCTTCATGTATCAAATCCTGGTAGGCCGATAAAACCGAATGGTGCAGGTACGAGTTTCGGATGAAACGGTTGTTGATGAAGAAATACTGTTCGCCCCGGTTTTTACGGGCGGCATCAGGCTTGCCTACAAAGCCGCTCACTTTCACCGCTGTAGTTTCTTCCTTGACTTGCAGAAGTTTCTCGTTCCAATTGTTTCCTAAAAGCGCTACGATTCGCTGTTTGAAGGTTCCGGCCATCAGTCGGAATACCTCATCGCCATTGTTGATGAGCGAAAAGGCAATGGAGGGGAAAGCCAGGGCCACTCGACTAAACTCATCGAGAATGTGTTTGGTTTCTACCGGATTCGATTTCAGGAAGTTGCGGCGTGCCGGTACATTGTAAAACAGATTTTTCACGGCGATACTGGTGCCCGCCGGTGTAGAAACCGGTTCTTGGCGAACGATTTCAGAGCCTTCCACGTCGATGAGCGTTCCCGTTTCATCTTCGTGGCGGCGCGTCTTGAGCTCAACCTGGGCTACAGCGGCAATCGAGGCGAGGGCTTCGCCACGAAATCCCATGGTTTGAAGCGCCCACAGGTCGTCGGCCTGCCGCAGTTTAGAGGTTGCATGGCGGGCAAAACACAAGCGGGCGTCGAACTCCGTCATTCCACGACCATTATCGATGACCTGAATCAGCGTGCGACCGCCATCTTTAACAATAAGTTGAATATTCCGTGCTCCGGCATCTACAGCATTTTCAAGCAGTTCTTTTACCGCGCTGGCGGGGCGTTGAATCACCTCACCGGCCGCAATCTGGTTGGCCACATGATCGGGTAAAAGCTGAATGATACCTTCCATAGAACCGGCAAAGGTAGCTATACGCCCGTGTTTCTGTTGAATTTCTTACTTCCCTTTTTTCCAATACCCGAAACAACGTAAGTTTGAAGCGAATGAATACCGATTGCCCCCATTTTTATCTCACCGACTCCCAAGCCTTGCTTTCAGTACTGCCTCAAATGGCAAAGGCAACCGAGTTGGCTCTCGATTTAGAATTCGACCGCGACCGTTACGCTTATGGTTTTACACTCTGCCTTATTCAGGTGAGCGATGCGGTAAACACTTGGATCATCGATCCAATGATGTCGATCGATCTGCAACCTTTCTACCGACTGTTGGAAGATCCATCCATTCGTAAGGTGATGCATGCCCCCGGCGAAGACCTCAGTTTGTTGCATCAACAAGGGTGTTTTCCCCGCAATATCTTTGATACCGAGCGCGCTGCACGATTGCTGAATATGGAGCTTTTCTCACTCGGAAATCTCCTGCAACAGTTTCTGGGCGTGGAACTCGACAAGTCGCAACAACGCACCGATTGGACGCGGCGTCCGCTCAAGGAAGCCCAGCGAAGCTATGCCGCATTGGATGTAGTGCATCTGTCGGCACTGCGGAAGGCCATCCTGGCGAAGCCTCAGCACCCCGACGTTTCGACGTTTATTGAGGCTGAAAATGGCGCCTGGGACCATTACAGAGTAGAGGAGAAGCGGCCCGGCTGGTTCGTCAACAAAGACGATGAGCGAAAGCTGCCGCCCTTTCAGCTTCACGTTTACAACGCCCTTTTGGCCGTGCGCGATCGCCATGCCCGTAGGCTGAACAAACCGGGGTACATGATTCTCTCGCGCGATACCGCCCTCGACCTTTGCTTTAACGATGCACTTTTTCAGCAATGGGAAAGCCTGGGTGGACTGCACCCAACAATGAAACAGCGCCGCATGCAGGAGGAATTTCATTTGGCCTTTAACAAGGCATACGCCGAAGCTCACCAGCTGAAGCTCTCCAAAAAAAGCGCATCGGCCTCGCTTTCTCAACAAGAACGAGAATTGGCCGCGACGCAACGCAAAGAAACGGCCGAGAAAGTTGAGCGCATTTACAGACCCATTCAACAAGTAATGGCCGAACGTTATGGTTCTTTTGCCGCTGCATATATGCTCAACGAGCGGGTTATGAGTGAGTTGGCCTCCGGCCGGATGAAACTTCGTGATATGCCTTTCCCTTACCGTGCAACGCTGATTGCCGACATTGCCAAAGGTTTGGGGATTTCTCCCGAACAACAATCTGAGTAGCCAAACACCAGTACTTTTGCCCATTATGACAAGCTCCGAAAAGCGATTTAGAACCATAGCCATTGTTGAAGGCTGGTCGTTTGTGATTCTCCTGGCCGTTGCCATGCCCCTGAAATATGCCGCAGGAATTCCAGAGCCGGTAAAGTATGTTGGCTGGGCTCATGGACTTCTATTCGTGGCCTATTGTGCGCTCTTGCTGCAAGTTTGGCTGGAAAGCGGCTGGAAGTTTAGCAAAGCCCTCCTCGCTTTTGTGGTTTCGCTCATTCCGCTGGGAACCTTCTGGTTCGAACGGAAATACCTGAAGTAAGCTTCCATTTAAGCCTTTGCAAAGCATAGCAGAAAGCTTGCTTGACCATTGTTGAATAAGAACTCATTTAACAATTGCTAAATACTTTGCCCTTTTGTTGCGTTATTGCTAATTATTGTTGATGTTTGCTGACCCAAAATCAACATAATCGTCGCATGAGTAAAGCAACTGAAATTGACCTGCTGGATCGGAAGATTCTCACCATTTTGATGCAGGATGCCGTAGTGCCCTACAC
>CANHCM010000119.1 GCA_947459155.1 Bacteroidota bacterium
CCAGGTGGTATTGCGTTCTCCTCCGGGAAAGGCCTGCATACGTCGGCTTCCGCACAGTTCAAGGCGCATTCCGGTTACGGGGTTAATCAGATAGCTTAAAGTGAGGTCGGCAAACATCACCGAATTTTTCACTCCTTGAAGTATCTTATTGCCATAAATGGATGGCACTTCGGTTGGGCCTCCAACGATTTCGGCCGTGCCTACAAAAATATTCTGTCCTAAATTCGACCGGCTTCCATCGGCTTGTAATGAGTCGGCGCCATATTGTGCATAAAGGAATTTGGCTTCGAGACCGATTCGCCGATAACGCCAGCGGAGGAACTGCACATTTTCCACAAAATTGGCTCCCAATGGATGCGCCATGGCCTGGGCAAAGTGGGTGTAGCTTTGTTCACCGGTAAAGTGCCCGTAAGTGTATGGGCGAACCACATTGATCTCATTTTGCCAGCTCAAATTGGGTATTCCGAAAAGTCGGAAGCATTTGTAACCAAGCTGGAATCCTTGTTTGTTAGCCCACCAGCCGTTGCGTGCGCGCACCTCGCGGAGCGAAAATTCATCCAGCACCAGCTGGCCATACAAAACATACTTCTTTAAAATCGTGGCTTTGAAGTTTAAGCCCATGATCACATTGTCGGGTGAGCCCCGCGAAAACTCTACAGGTCGATAAAAAATGATAGGGTTGAGGTAGTTGGGGTCGAAGCCTCTGCGGTTTCCAAGCGTATCGCCTCCTTGCCACACGATGCTTTCAAAAAGTCCGATATTCAGCCATGGCGTTGCATTCAGGCTGAGGTGGTGCATGGTGGCAAATTTTTGCAAATATCCGCCCACGCCGCTGTTGGCCGCGTTTCCAATGTTTTGCCACGACATAAACAAGTTCGTATAACGCAGCTTCCAAAAGGTGGTGGTAATCTTTGCAAAAGGGTAGTTAAAGGCATTGTCGGAAAGCAACAGGGAGCGGTAGCCATCTCCAATGAAATTTTTGTCGTTGCCCACCTGAAAATTGAAGAAGCGCGAAGGCGTATAGGAAACATAGCCTGTTGCGAAGGCGTAGTCGTAACCGTTGGCGCCAAAAGGTTTTACACGCCCCTGTCCGGGGATGACATTGTTGCGCTGCACAAAGCTGTCGATATAATTGACCTGAACACTTTGGTTTTCCCAGAAGGAAGTGTAAAACGACACCTGAGAGCCGATGTTCCCCATCACCTGCGCACCGCGGGAGTTTGCCCAGGTGCCGTTTCCGGTAAACCTGTCCTGGCCACCTTCGAAGGAAAACAAAGGGTCTACATACAAGGCGTATCCATCGCCTTCGAACCGCAGTAAATGGTCGTTGAATACTTTTTGCGCCCACTTCCGGCTAAAGGCTTTACCCGAAGGTAAACGGGCACCAAACACGCTGTCGGGGTTTACCACAGCACGAACATCGCTCATCCGGAAAGGCTTTACCGCGGTGTGTGTGCCTGCACCTTTGGCATTCATGGCTTCGTCGATGGCCGCATATCGGAAGTTGTCGTGCAGGAGATTAAACTGCTGTGCCAACGTCCAATTCGAACAGAACAGCAGAAACAACCATAGGAACCGGGTTTTCATAAAAAGGAGCTTGGGCTTGGGTTGGGACAAACGAATTCCTTTGAGCTTGTTTCGGCTTTACTGGATCTGATTTTCTTGACCTTCATCCATAAAATCCCCGTGAATCCAAGTGGAAGGGCCATCATCAATAACAAGGCAAAGCTCAGGAGTTGAGTGTTGTTTAATGGCAGTTGAGCCAACAAAAAAACGGCAAGGCCTGTTGCCAGGGTTAACAAGGTGAGTTGCAAGGTAGCGCCCACATGGGAGAGTCCGGTTTCGAGCAGCAAATGGTGTAAGTGGTTTCGGTCGCCCAAAAAGGGATTTTGTCCCTTGCGAATTCGAATGACGAAAACCCTGGCCATGTCGAAAAGAGGAAGGCTCATCAGCGAAAAAGCCAGCATCGCATTGGGAAACCAGGTTTCGACCGGGTTGGTAGTGCCGAATTGGGTGAGGCCGTAAGCCAAAAAGTAACCTGCCGGTAGCGAGCCACTGTCGCCCATAAAAATTCGGGGGCTGAAAAAGTTGTAATACAGAAAGGCCAGCAAAGCTCCTGCGAATGAGAATGCCAAATAGGCCGAATCAACGCCATCGAGCAGTCCAAGTGCCAGTAAAGCAATAAGTCCCAGCGAGCCAGCCAAACCGTTAATACCATCGATGAGATTGAATGCGTTTACCGACCAAAATACAACTCCAATGGTAATAGGCCATTCAATCCATGCATAGGGCATCAGTTGGGGAAAAGCGGCACAAACCGGTAATCGTGCAGAAAAGGTAAGCAGGGCCACCGGCACAAGTTCGCCAATCAATTTCACCAAAGGCTTAACAGGCTGGAGGTCATCCCACAGGCCCACAAAAAAGAGAATCAGCAGTCCGGCCAGAAAGTAACGTGTATGCAAAATGGTATCGGGGCCGGCAACCAACAAAATGCTGATTAGCGTGGAACTGATGATGGCCACACCGCCTAAGCGAGGAATTTCCCGGGTGTGGCTTTTTCGTTCATCGGGAATATCGAACCATCGCCGCTGACTCGCAAAGCGAATCACAGCAGGGCTTAGGATGAAGCACAGTAAAAATGAAACAACAAACGACAGCAATTTCCCGTAGCTAACGGGGCGAAATTAAGGCTTTTTCAAACCGCTTTTATACCAACGTATCATTCGTTCCATTCCATCTTCCATGCGGTGGCTGGCTTTGAAGCCTAATGCTTTGATGGCCTTGGCTTCGTGATAGGTTTGGGTATTCAGTTTAAGCACTCGTTTTGAAGAAATCTTCAGGTTTTTGCCGCTAAGGCGGATGGCCCAGTCGAATGGTTTTGCCAACAATAAGGCAAAGCCGAGCGGAAGGCGCAAACGGATCTTTTTACCCAGCATTCGGGCCTGCATCGTGGCAATTTCGCGGCTCGACAATTGGGGTTCATCTACATAGTTAAATGTAAAGCCTCCTGTGCCGGCATGTTCGAGGGCGAAAAATGAGGCATCCACAATGTTTTCGACGTAAGCCAACGATTTAATGTTTTTGCCATCACCCACATGAAAATACAAACCTTGATCTATCGCTTTGATCAGGTTGAGCACATTGGCCAGGTTAAACGGTCCGAAAACCACGGTAGATCGAACATTCACAAGTTTGCGGTTTTGGTCATCCCGCGCCCAGCGGAAAAACAAGTCTTCTGCCTCTAATTTCGATTGCCCGTAGGCATTGGTAGGCTCAGGCTGGGTTTCTTCGGTGGTTGGTCCGGGGTTGCCTTTGTTTCCGTAAACAGCTACCGATGAGAAGTTGATAATCTGACTAATGCCATGCTCTTCAGCAGCTGCGATGACTTGCCGGGCGCCATTCACATTGGTATCGAAATAAGCTGAGGGCTCAATGCCAAAATCGTGGTGCATCGCTGCCAGGTGTATAATCAGGTCGCAGCCTTGCGCGGCGGTCATCACTGCATGGGCATCGCGTACATCGCCTTTGACGTACTGTGCATGCGAGGTGTAATCGGGACTTCTCAGGTCGAGCAGCACCACTTCGGCTTGTTTCAGCCTGTCGGTGAAATAACGTCCGATGAAACCGGAGCCGCCGGTGATGAGCACTTTCTTCACGCGGCGAAGGTAATCAAACCTGAGTCAATCAGGCTTGATTGCGGCTTAACTCGAGAATTGTGATTTCAGGGCGAATGCCCACTCTACCCAGATACCCCAGAAAACCAAGTCCGCGATTTACGTACAAATGCTGGTTGTTTTGGGTGTAGTGCCCGGCCCAATGCGGGTAAACATATTGGCTGGGGCTCCATTTGATGCCCGGAATTTCGATGCCGAACTGAAAGCCGTGGGTGTGCCCCGACAGCGTGAGGTCGATATCCTTGTAGGTTTGGGTAATCACAGCGTCCCAATGCGAAGGGTCGTGTGAGAGTAGGATTTTCACCGGAACAGCTTCGAGGTTGTTTTGAGCGGCTTGCATGTCGCCTTTTTTCGGAAAGCGCAGCGAGCTTCCCCAGTTTTCCACTCCAAGCAATGCGATTTTTTGACCGTCTTTTTCGAGAATTCTATGTTCATTCCGAAGTAAATCCCAGCCCATCTCCCGGTGAATCTCCAGCAAGCGGGCAAAATTGGCTTTTTTGTCTTCGGCATTTTCCCAAATCACATAATCGCCATAGTCGTGGTTTCCGAGAATTGAAAACACGCCGAATTTCGACTTCAGTTCTTTCCAGACTTCGATAAAAGGTTCGGCTTCCGAAGAGCGGTCGTTCACCAGGTCGCCGGTAAAAAAGATGGCGTCGGGGTTTTCTTTGTTGATGAGCTCAACTGCATTTTTAAAGTGCGCTGCGCTGATAAATGAGCCCGAGTGGATATCAGAAATCTGGATAATCTTCATGCCTTCGAAGGCTTCCGGCAGATTGGCTATGGGAATCTTTACTCTGCGGAGCTTGAAGTCGAATGCCGTTTTTACCATTCCAAACAACATGGTTGAAAACGGAATGGCCGCCAATCCAAGCGCCGAATAGCTGATGAACTTTCCCCTGCTCATTCCGGTGGAGCTTGCAGGCATGCTTCCTTTCTGAAAGAAGGCGACCAGCCATTTTATGAAACGGCCAACATCTTCGAGCATCAGTGGAAGGCTTCCGATAAGCTTTGAAACAAACAAAATGAGCAGGAAGCAAAATGCATACAGGTAGTAAATCCGCGGAACTACCGGATTTTGATAGGTAATCAGGCTGAATAAGGTGAAGAGCAAGCCGGCAACAGTAATTCCCCAATAAATTCGGTATGCCCAATACCGCTTAACCTCCTGCAAAGGGTTGAAGATGGTTTTTATGGATTGAAAAAAGTAAAGGTCAACCAACAACAGTAGGGCAAGGAAAAAAAGAAATCTGAAGATCATTTTGAAGGGATTACTGTAGGCTTGTCAAATGGCATGCTATTCGTCTGAACCTGCGTATGGAAGAACTGCCTAACTCCGGTGAGAATGTCCGAGAGTACCGTAAATTCAGGACATACAGCCCAAACCGATGGAGTGAGGAAGATGTCAGAGCCGATCGGCGCAAACTGTGGTTTAGTGCCATTTTTGCCGCTTTTTTACTGACAGTCATTTGGATTGTTCACCTTTTTAATTGGGCCTTTGATTTACACTTGGCGCGATTCGGACTCGAACCACGAACCTTAAACGGCTTGGTCGGAATTCTCTTTGCGCCCTTGCTCCACGGCGATTGGAACCATTTGCTATCGAACAGCCTGCCTTTGCTTTTGTTGTTTGGGGGCTCGCTTTATTTTTATCGGGGGATTGGTTTACGGGTGTTATTGTGGATTTGGATTTTTGGAGGATTGGGAGTTTGGCTCATTGGCCGCGAAAGTTATCATATCGGTGCGAGCGGTTTGCTCTATGGTTTTGCAGCATTTCTGGCTACCAGTGGGGTCATCCGCAACGATACCCGACTGATGGCCGTATCGTTACTGACCATTTTCCTGTATGGAAGCATGATTTGGGGAGTTCTCCCGCTGTTTAAGCACGTTTCGTGGGAGTCGCATCTCATGGGGGCTTTGGTCGGTTTGATTTCGGCCATTGTGTATCGACACGAAGGCCCACCTAAGCCGCAGTATTTCCTCGAAGAGGAAGAAGAAGAGCCTGAAGAGGCCGCCGATCAAGGCTTAGAGCCTACCAATGCCACTCCGCAAAGTACAACCGCTCCCGGGGTGCGCATTATTTACATCTACAAGCGCCCTGAAGAACCCGAATCGAATCCCTAATTTTGCCCTGTGAATTATCTACAGGTCGACAATTTGTCGAAAGCATACGGCGAACGGGTACTGTTCAATCAAATATCATTTGGACTTCAGCAAGGGCAAAAGACGGCGCTCGTGGCCCGGAATGGCGCGGGCAAGTCGACCTTGATGAGAATCCTGGCCGGGAAGGAGATTGCCGATAGTGGTGAGGTGGTTTTCCGCAAAGATTTGCGGGTCGCTTTTCTCGATCAGGAGCCGTTTTTTGAGCCACATCAAAGTATTCAGGAGGCCGTTTTCGCCTGGAAGGATCCTCGCCTTGAAGCCATCCGCAATTATGAAATGCTTGTAGATGCCGGAGCCGATGGTGATCAATTGCAGGAGGCGATTAGGCGGGTGGATGACCTGAAGGCCTGGGACATGGAAGCCAAGGTCAAAGAGGTTTTGGGTCAGCTCGATTTGCACAACCTTGATCAACAGATGGGAAGCCTCTCCGGAGGGCAGCGAAAGCGTGTTGCCCTTGCGGCGATTCTAATCCAGGAGCCGGATTTGCTCTTTTTGGATGAGCCTACCAACCACCTCGACATCGACATGATTGAGTGGTTGGAAAGCTGGCTGCGACAAAGCACAATGACCTTGCTGATGGTTACTCACGACCGCTATTTCCTCGATAACGTTTGTAACGATATTCTCGAGCTGGATCGCGAGGAGATGAAACGCTACAAAGGGAATTACGCCTATTTCCTCGAGAAGAAAGCATCATTTAAGGAAGCCTTCAACAGTGAGGTGGAGAAGGCCCGGAATCTTTTCACCAAGGAGCTCGAATGGATGCGCAGAATGCCCAAGGCACGCGGCACAAAGGCAAAAGCGCGGATTGATCAGTTCTACGACATCAAAGACAAGGCTTCACAGCGGCTTAAAGAAGAACAGGTGCAGCTGAGTGTGAAGATGAACCGTTTGGGAGGAAAGATACTGGAGTTAATCAAGGTATCGAAGTCGTTTGGGGAAAAGCAGATTATTGCTCCATTTACCTACACCTTCAAGCGGGGCGAGAAAATTGGCATTGCCGGTAAAAATGGCAGTGGTAAGTCAACCCTGTTAAAGATGATTATGGGCGAACTGCCGGTTGATAGCGGTAAAATTCAAACCGGCGAAACGGTCGTGTTTGGCTATTACGCCCAGGACAGTTTCAGGCCTGAGCCCGGCAAGCGGGTGATAGAGGTTGTGCGTGAAGTGGCCGATGTAATCCCCTTGGCTGATGGCCGCAATCTCACCGCTTCGCAATTGCTGCAACAATTTCTCTTTTCGCCGCAAATGCAATACACGGTGGTCGACAAGCTCAGTGGTGGCGAGCGCCGCCGCTTGTATTTGCTCACCGTGTTGATGAAGAATCCGAATTTCCTGATTCTCGATGAGCCCACCAACGACTTAGACCTGGAAACCCTGAATATTTTGCAGGATTTCTTGGAGCATTTCTCCGGTTGTGTGCTCATTGTGACCCACGACCGCTATTTCATGGACACCCTCGCCGACCACCTCTTTGTGTTGGAAGGCAATGGGAATATTCGCGATTTTAACGGCAACTACACCAACTACAGGAATGAGCTTGCTGCGCAGCAAAAGGCCAGCGAACCCATCAAGGTCAAGGTTGCGGAGCTGCCACAAGAGCCCAAGAAGGAGCGTAGTAAGCCGTCGTTTAAAGAGGTCCATGAGTTTCAGCAGTTGGAGGCGGAGATTCCACGACTCGAGGCTGAATTGGCATCACTCACTACCGATTTGAATTCGGGAATTACCGAGCATGAACAATTGTTGAAACTGAGCGAGCAAATTGCGGCACTCACAGCCGAACTCGAAGAAAAATCGATGCGATGGCTCGAGCTGGGCGAGAAGATGTAATGTGTGTTCTGTAAGCCTTAGCGGTTTACCACCTGGGTTTTCGACCAGGCGTCGTGCCATGCCTTGCGCTGTGGCGAAAACAGAATGGCAAGGATTCCTCCAAAAACCGCGGCTATCGAAACGAATTTAGCCGTATTTCTTCCAAGGGCCTGTAAAGCATCAACTGGCTTTTGGCCATCGCTTTGGATACGCAGCTTCATCATTATTTTTCCCGGCGAAGCCTGAAATGCAGAGCTTTCCCAAATGGACCAATACACGAAGATACCTGCCGTGAAGAGCCATGCAATGCCTCTTTGTGCCATTTCGGAACCTATATTTCCTACAATTAGATAGATGAATAGCTGACTGAAGAGGCTCATGATAGCTGCATCGATCAAGTCGGCCAAAGCCCTTTTCCAAAA
>CANHCM010000120.1 GCA_947459155.1 Bacteroidota bacterium
AAAAACTGCGCGGCTAAGCCCTCAAAACTAATCAGCTGCAATGCTGTTCTACTAAAAGATGCTTTGTATTTTTAAACCATGAAAAGAGGCCAAGAATGGTGTTGGATATTGTTCTTTTGCTTGATACAGCCCACCTTCGCGCAAACTGTGTTAAGGAACAGTGAGTACAGCGACGCTTATTTGTCGGGTAAAGTGGAGCTGTGGCTCAAGGAAGAAGTGAGAGCAACCCTCGAAAAAGGAGGCGTTGAGGCTCTGGCCTGGCCTGAATCACTGAAAAATCTAAGCGGTTGGAACGCAAAACTTCGGTTTCCACGTGCTCAAAAACCACGGACCGGGGCGTTTAAAGAGCGCGCCGGAGACCTAAGCCTGCTCGTGAGTGTGAGTTTTGATGAGCGTACTTCGGTGGATGAGGTTCTTATACAGCTTTCAAAGCTCAACTGGATACAACACGCTGAACCCCATTTCCTTCCGGAGCTGAGTTATGTTCCTAACGACGACTCGATCGGGGTACAGTATGGCCTGCAGAAAATTCAGGCATTTGCGGCCTGGGACATTCACCGCGGTGATACAGCTACCATTATTGGCATAACCGATACGGGCATTGACCCCAATCACCCAGATCTTTCGGGAAACATTGCCAGAAACTGGGCCGATCCGGAAAATGGAGTTGATGACGATCAGGACGGATTCGTCGACAATTTTTTGGGTTGGGACACCGGCAATGATGACAACGACCCCACCAGCGACGGAAACTTCCACGGACAGCATGTTACCGGATTGTCATCGGCGATAGCCGACAACACCACCGGCATGGCAGGAAGCGGCTTCAATTGCAGGTTCATTCATGTGAAAATTGCCAATGGCAATGGCAGCCTCACCGGAGCCTACGATGGCCTGGTGTACTGCGCCGAAAAAGGGTACAAAATCATCAACTGCTCCTGGGGCGGCACGCAGTACAGTCCTATCAATGAGGAAATTCTACGCTATGTGAGCGTAAATCTCGACTGCATCGTATTCTGCGGAGCCGGCAACAACAGCAACAGTACACCCTTTTATCCATCGGCTTACCCTTATGCTTTCGCGGTGGGCTCAACGAATGCTGAAGACCACAAGTCGGACTTCTCCAATTTCGGATTTTTCCTTGATGCCTACGCTCCGGGCGATCTGGTGCTATCGACTTGGGCAAATGGCAGCTACCTCTACAGCGGCGGCACTTCTATGGCTTCTCCGTTGGTAGCAGGCTGTGCGGGAATTCTCCGCTCGGCATTTCCCAATGAAAACAGCCGGCAAATTGCCGAACGACTCAAAGTTACCGCCGATAAAATTGATACGCTTCCCTTTAATTTACCCTGGCAGGGCTTAATGGGTGATGGCCGAATCAATTTATTCAGAGCCCTGACCACCACCGGAATTCCAGCGCCTGTGTTGCATGAAATCAGCACCAGTGATGGCAACGACAATCAATTTCTGCCGGGCGACACCCTCGAAATCAGGGGCTTGATTACCAATTACCTGTATGGGGCCAACAATGTGATTCTTCGGGATTTTTCGGTGGATGGCTATCTGATTCCACTGGAAGCAGAACGAAACCTGGGCCCAATTGCCAATATGCAAAGCATTTCGCTCAACAGTAACCCCTTAAGGTTTCGCATTGCTGAAAATGTTCCGTTAAACCAAACGGCCGTTATTCGCTTTGAATTCGAAGCCGATGGCGTGTTGCGAAGTCAATACTACAGTTTAAGCCTACATGCCGACTTTGTGAATATCGAGCATAACGACATCTCCATTTCTGTGGGTTCTTCCGGGCTTTTTGGGGTGAGAGGAACAGGTCAGCTTCGAGGACTTGGATTTCAATACCAAAACTTAGAGGATTTGTTGTACGAAGGAGGGCTGATGATTGGTCTGGATGGCTCGCGTGTGGCCGACAGGGTAAGAGGAACACCTCAAGCCGACAATGATTTCCAGCCCATTTGGAGAATCCACCAAAATGCGCCCTTCGAAGGCAGCAGTGTTCAGTATAGAGGACTTTTTTCAGGAGCTCAACCCGATTTTCCGCTGCTGGTGAAGCAAAGGGCCATCAGTGATTCTGCGACTGAGAACCGCAATTTCATCATCCTTGAATACCAAATTATAAACACCGGATCAGAGAATTACAGCAATTTGGCAGCTGGCCTCTTTGCCGACTGGGACTTGATTGACCCCGGCTCGAATGCCACAGACTACGCGCCTTCTGAGCGTTGTGCTTACGTATATACATTGCCGGAAGATTCGGTGTTTACCGGAATCAGTTTACTTACGCCACAAACTCCGGTTTACCATGCCATCGACAATGTTCCGGGAGGAGCGGGTGGAATCAATATGTTCGACGGTTACTCGAGTGCCGACAAATTCCAAAGCCTTACCACCAACCGATTTAACACGGCTGCAGGAGCAAATGGAACCGATGTGCTTTCTGTGATGAGCGCTTCGGCCATTTCGCTTAACCCGGGCGATTCGGTAACGGTTGCCTTCAGCCTCGTGGCGGCCCGAAACCTCGACGATTTGCTTGGTGCCGCAGAACAATCGGCTGCATTTTACGCCCAACAAGGGCAAATTTTGCAATCGAGCTCAGTTTCTGCCAATCGTATTCTATATCCGAACCCGGCCCAAAACACATTCCGAATAATGGGGAACCCAGCCGAAAAGGTGGTCATCATGAGCCTCACCGGACAAACCCTTGCCGAACTTCTGCCCGATGAGCACGGTGTCTTCAACATACACGAGTTGCCCCAAGGACTATATCTGATTCAATGGATTGGACAGAAAGAATCAGGCTACGGCCGTTTACGGATTCAAGACTAATCCTCAGAGTTTTTTGGGATAAGAGGGAATTAACTTAGGTTTGCACCAATTGACATTGAAATATGGATTTAACTGGAATTATTGCCGTTTCCGGCATGTCGGGCTTGTATAAAGTGATTGCCCAGTCGAGAAATGGTTTGGTTGTGGAATCATTGGTCGATAAGAAAAGACTTCCTGTTCACGCCAGTGCTAAAGTTAGCGCCTTGGAAGACATCAGCATTTATGGAAATTCGGAGGATATTCCTTTGAAAAAAGTGTTTGAGTCGATTCGGGCTGCAGGAATTGAAATCCCGGCACCTAAAGCCGAACCTCAGGCTGTTCGCAAGGCTTTTGCCGACTCGGTGAAGGATTATTCGGAAGATCGGGTTTATACATCCGATATGAAGAAGGTGTTTTTGTGGTATGGTCTGTTGGATGCCAATGGTAATCTGGATGCAGAAGCACCATCAGCCGAAGGCGACAGCGAAAAAACCATCGATAAGGCTGCGGCGGCTCCGAAACCTGCGGTTAAACCAAAGGAAGCCCCGAAAGCAGCAGCGCCAAAGGCCTCAACCAAGGGAATGGCAAAAACGCAAACTGTCCGTAAAACGGGCGCTTGATCGTAAACATGATGAAGTCGTTGGAAGCCGGGCTTGATGAGCCATCGGTGAAGAGTTGGGCTGAACTGGAATCGCGTTTCGAAGCATTGCTCAAGCGGGAAATCACTTCGGGTGCTGACCTCTATCAATGGATGAAAGACCGAAGTACGCTCGATGCTCAGCTGCAGGAAGATTTGGGCTGGCGTTACATTCGGCAAACCTGCGATACGAACAATGAGGCCAAGCGGGAGTCGCTCAATTTTTTTATCCGCGAAATTGAGCCTCATTTAGCTTCCTACAGCGACAAGCTGAACCGGAAACTTCTCGACGACCCATTTCTCAACGACCTCCCTCCTATTCAGGGACTTTCGGTTTATTTAAGGGGTCTCCGAAAAGAGGTTGCCTTGTTCAGAGAAGAGAACATTCCTTTACTCACCGAAATTCAGACCTTGAGCAATACTTATGGTCAGATTTCGGGGGAAATGACCGTTATCGTAGACGATAAGGAACTCACCTTTCAGCAAGCAGCACTCGAGCTTAAATCGGCAAACCGAGCCCGAAGGGAAGAGGTTTACCTTAAAATAAACCGACGCAGACTAGCCGACAAAGAAAAGCTTGAAGGCCTCTTTGAGGAGCTCTTTCAACTGCGGCATGCGGTGGCTAAAAATGCTGGCTACGAGAACTTCAGAGATTACATGTTTGACGCGCTTGGGCGCTTTGATTATAGCCCTCAGGCCTGTTTCGATTTCCACGACAGCGTTGAAAAGCATATTGTCCCGCTCATTGAGGCTTTTGAACAAGAACGAAAGCTGAAGCTAGGCTACGAAGAACTGAAACCCTGGGATTTAGACGTTGATCCGGACTTGCTTCCACCCTTGAAACCTTACCAAGGACAGCCCGATCTTATTGCGAAAACTGAGCAAGTATTTGAGCGCTTGAATCCAGAGTTTGGTAAGGTAATCAGAACCATGGATACCAAAGGGCATTTCGACCTGGATTCGCGCATTGGCAAGGCGCCGGGCGGATACAACTACCCTTTGTATGAAAGTGGTTTGCCTTTCATTTTTATGAACTCGGCCGGCTCGCTTCGCGATATGATTACCATGATGCACGAAGGTGGACATGCCATCCACTCATGGCTAAGCAACCCGCTGGAGCTTACCGGATTTAAACATACACCTTCGGAAATCGCTGAGGTGGCCTCTATGGCCATGGAACTCATTTCGATGGATAATTGGGACGTGTTCTTTCCGGATCCGGAAGAACTTAAGCGGGCAAAGCGCTACCAGTTGGAAAAAATCCTTTCCATTCTTCCCTGGATTGCCACCATCGATGCCTTTCAGCATTGGGTTTACACGCACCCTGAGCACAGCGCCGAAGAACGCAAAGCAGCGTGGATAAACACTTTCAGGAGGTTTAGTGGCAAGGTAGTTAACCGCGATGGCCTATCGGAGTTTGAGCCATACGGCTGGCACCGTCAGCTCCACATTTTCGAGGTTCCATTCTACTACATTGAATATGGAATTGCTCAGTTGGCGGCCATCGGCATTTGGAAGAACTACAGAGAGAACCCCAACAATGCCCTAACAGCCTACGCCAAATCGCTCAAAGCTGGTTATACATTTACCTTGCCTGAGCTCTATGAAATGGCCGGTATCGCCTTCGATTTCTCGCCACATTATATTCAGAACCTGGCTGCATTTGTTCAGGAAGAATTGAAAAAACTGGATTAATGAAGCAAGGCCCGCGGAGATTTGCGCCAGCGGCTGGAGGGGATACCCCGCAGTAGAGGGCGGCGAGTTCAGCCGCCTGCTACGAGGAGTATGAGCGAAAGACGCGGTGCCTGAAGATATAGCACAAGCGAAACCCAAAGCTCAAACAGGCAGGCGCCCCACAAAGAAGCAGTTGAGTAAAAAACAGTGGCTTGAACCAATGCGCTTGGAAGCCTCAGAATTTTACCCGCATTTGAACGCGAAAGTCGGAGCGTACCGGACCGATGGACTCGGTTAGTCCTGAGCCTGTTTCGCTTTGATCGGTGTAGAAGAACCGGGCGTAACGCACCCAGATATCGATGTTGCGCCCAAGGTTGTATTCGAGATTGATGTAGGCGCGTGAGCCTTTGTTGAAGTAGGCCGGAATGGAAAACGAGTAAAGCATGTCGTTTTCATACGCGAAAATCCTTGGGTTGAACCCATCGGTGCGGAACAAGGCGTAGCGCATGGAGAAGGAAATGGGAACGGCCATCGGCTTGTAAATCACATCCTGTAAAACCACATATCCAAGTTCTGCGGGCTCTCCCGGGGAGGCAAAAACCACGTACTCCGCTCTGTTCCTTAATTTGAATGAAGGTGAAATCTTGTAAATGATGTCGAATCGGGTGTTTTGTTGCCGCTGCTCAAGGGGAAAATCAATGATTTCATCAAGGTCGGAAGTCGTATTTCGTGCACGGATTCGATCGCGATAGCGCACATACATTTCCATCGTTTTAGATGGGGTGTAGGTGATTTGCACCAAGCCGTCGTAGCCTTTTGAGGGTGCATCGACCAGATAACGAAGCCAAGGGTAGGTCCAATGATCGTAGTAGGCCGAAACGCTGATGCCTTTGCATGGCCGCGCGACCATTCCGATGAGCGTTCCGGTTTCGTTGATGGCCCTCGAGCCTTCTGCAATGGCGGCCGAGTAGATCACCTGATAATCGCGGCCAAAGCGCCGGTGAAGTAGCGAAAAGCTCAGCCTTGGATCGAGACTGGCGATGGCTCCAAAGGTTCCGGCCATGCCACCATTTGCGCTGCGGGCCACCTCACCAAACAGGTTCACATTGCGGAAAACCCAGTTAAAATCAATGCCGAGATTGCTGTTTTCAGCACCTTTAAACTCGAACAAATTGTGAGGGTCGTTGCTTCTGTTCAGGGCTGCACTGTAGCGGAAATAGGCGTAGGTTAAGCCAATGTTGAGATTCCGCTGCTTGAATGAGATATGAGTTCCGGCGGCATCTTCCTGCAAATTCGCCTTGTCGAGCAGCTCACCGGGAGTACGGTGAAAGCCACTGAGGTTAAAGTTGGAAAAGGCCTGTATGTCCTGACTGATCGAGTCGATACCCGTCGCGTTGGAGTTAATGCGCTTACGGGAAGCAAAAGCGGTGAGTTCGAACTTGCCCAATTCCCAGGTGGTGCCCGCTCCGCGGAGGAAAAGATTCTCGTTAATCGAGGTGTAAGGCCGAAGTCCCAAAGCCGAGCGCTTCACATTCATGGCGTCGGCCGTCTTGCCGAAGCCAAAGCCGGTCCACAGGGTTAGCCCTTGACCGAACTGCGCTTGAAAGTCGCCAATGGTCAAGGCCTTTAGCTTACCGATGTTTCTGAGGGCGAAGTGTGCCGAATAAAAGTCAAAGCCCTGCCGTTGGGAGCCCCTGAAAAACTCTTCGCCGGCGTCCTTTTCTGCGGTAATTCCAGCCGAAACGTAAGTGCCATAGCGGAAACGGTAGCGGGCAAATAAGCGCTGAGGGCTACCTAAAAACCTGGAGTTGGGACTTTCGGCCAGCTCTGCCGAATCTATATCGGCAAAGCCTCGCTGCTGTTCAATGTTCTGAGAAACACGAAAAACGGCCTCCTGGTTAGCGTATTTGAAGATATCGCGCACCGAAATGTTCAGCCTGTTCAGATTGCGTTCCACCTTTACAAAAGGCAAAATCATGTAGATGGTCGGCAAATCGAAACCGGGAACTGCCTGCACTTCATACATCGATAAAAACTTACCAAACTGCTCACGGTGTTTCAACAATGAGGCAATTTGAAAATCCGAAAGAATGAAGAGTTGCTGAAGTTCTTCCTGTGTGGCAAAGTTCAGATCGAGCGGATTATCCCGGAAAAATGTGAGGTTCTCAAAAACTGTAGTGAAGTCGATTTCTTCGCTGGAATTTTCGGCGAGCGTCTCGATCTTTCGTTCAATAAAGTTGTCGGTTCGTGGGTCAATGCTTTGTCGCTCCGGTTGCGCAAAAGCCACCAGTGGAGCCATCAATAAAACCAAGAACCCGAATACTCTCATTCTTCTCCGGGCTGAAAGGTGAGCGAAAACCGTGGGGTGAAGCCAAGCACCTGATGAAAGGTTCCGGCGAAGTCCATTTGCAAACGCTTCCAACGGACGCCAAAACCAAAGCAGCTATTGAATGGATTTCCGGCCAAACCAGCCCGCACGTAAAGCGCCTCTACAGGGCGGTATTCAAAGCCGGCACGCATCGAAGGCTTAGTATACAAGCTGCTTTCAATTTCGCCAACCACAAAAACTTTGGGCGAAAAGCGGTACTGGGCACCAAAACGAATGGCCGAAGGTATTCGCTCATTGTCGAACTCGGCCAGCCGTGTTTGTGTTGGGTTGAAAACGTGTGCGGCGAGCGTTACCGATTTCCCAACGCGGTACTGAGCGCCTACCTCTGCGCTCACTGCAATGGTGCTTCCGTAGGGCTCCTGAAAGGTAACCGTATGCATATTTAGTTGCATACCAATTGACCATTGATCGCCAAAGCGCCGGCCATAGCCCAGGCCAATTTTATTTTCCTGATAAAGCTGGTATCCGAAATTTCGGATGCTCAAGCCCAATGCACCTTTTCCCACCGGCATCGCCACGGCCAGTCCGCTCA
>CANHCM010000121.1 GCA_947459155.1 Bacteroidota bacterium
AAAATTGGTTTCGGCCATGATGCTGAATTGAAGGGGCAAAAAAACAAAAAATCCCCGCCGGAATGGCAGGGATTCTTACAGAATCTTGATTTTTAGTGACTTGCCAGGTAAGCAGCTACGCCTTCGTGGGTGTCTTTCAGGGCTTTGTCGCCTTTTTTCCAGTTGGCCGGACAAACCTCACCGTTTTCTTCGAAGTACTGGAGAGCATCTACCATACGGAGGGCTTCATCCACATTGCGACCTAATGGGAGGTCGTTTACGAGCTGGTGACGCACGATGCCGTCTTTATCGATTAAGAAGAGTGCGCGGAAGGCAATCATTGGACCTGTGGTGGTCATTTCACCATCTTCGTTGTAGTCGTATTCTCCGAAGAGTACGCCGTAATTCAGAGAGATGGTTTTGGTGGTATCGGCCACAATAGGGTAGGTGATGCCTTTAATTCCACCATGTTCTTTGGGAACCTGTAACCAGCCCCAGTGCGATTGTTCTGTATCAGTAGAGCAGGCTACCACTGCAACGTTGCGCTTTTCAAACTCAGCGAGTTTTTCGTTGAAGGCGTGCAATTCAGTAGGGCAAACAAAAGTGAAGTCTTTCGGATAGAAAAACAGAATTACGTGCTTATTTCCCAGATACTGGTCGAGGCTGAAGCTTTCCACGATTTCTTCTCCATTGATCACCGCCTGGGCAGTGAATGCGGGTGCTGGTTTTCCAACAAGTGTCGACATTTGTAATTGGTTTTATGGGTTTTTTGAGGGGTGCAAGTTAATTAAACAGGCAGAGAACAGCCGAAGAATTCAATTTGTTTAACTCAGTAAAAATGCCAGGGCCGCTCCGGCGAGGATGGTCAGGAATTTCATGAGGTTGAACCGGTGGTTTTGGTCCGATTCAAACAGAATTGTGGTAGACAAGTGGAAGAATACACCAATTACCAGTGCCAGGGCTAAATGGCCGAAGTGTTCGGTGTCGAAGGGCATGGCTAGTGAGGTTAAGGCGCCCAGTGGGGTCATCAGCCCAAATACAAGCAAGGCCATTAATGCTTGCTTAGCGCTCCGACCGGCAGCCAAAAACACATTCACAAGGGTAAATGCGATGGGAATATTGTGGAGTAAAATACCGGTGAACAAACCATTTCCGCTCGATGTGGTGAACAAAGGCAAGCCTTCGATAAATGCGTGAATGCAGAGACCGAACATCATGATGTAGGGGAAGCGCTTCATGCCCGGATGCACATCGGCATGCGAGTGCCCATGATCGTGTGCATGATGCTCATGTCCGTGCCCTGTAATGTGAATGTGACCGTGTTCAACGCCTCCCGAAAAGTAATCCAGCACGATTTGAAGCAGAAAGCCGGCTAAAATCAAAAGCCCGGCTGTTTGCGCATGTCCGGCGTGGTGATAAACCTCCGGCAACAAATGAAAAACCGAGAGGGCCAGGATGAAGGCACCTGAAAAGGAAAGTATCAGTTTTTGGAGGTATGGATTCCGGTTTTTTGAGCGAACGACAAGCCATCCGGTGAGCATCACCGCGCCAAACAAAATCGATAGCTGAACAAGAGGATTCATAGCTTGCTTGCCACTAAAATCAGGCGATCTGAAGTAGATTCATCAAAGGGCTCCAGGGCGTAGTTGCCAAAAAACTGCTCAATATGAAGTCCAGCCTGTTGAAACAAGGTTTCGAAATCGGCTTTTCCTAGCAGTGCTACACGTTCCTGGTATGCGTGGCTATCGCCTTCCCGTTCAACCAGGATGTGTTTTACAATGGTGTTTCCCTCAATTTGCTTGGTGAGGTAAAAAGTGTATCCATCATAGCTTTTGGTTTGCACTTCGTTCGTTAGGCCGATGGCGTGAATATTCATAAAATCGAGCACCACCTTTCCGCCTTTTTTCAGCGATGTGGCCATGTTGACCACCGTTTTTAAATGCTCATGCGGGTGATCAAAGTATCCGAAACTGGTGAAGAGGTTGAATACATAGTCGAAATAATTGGAAATCAACAGATTTCGCATGTCATGAACCATGAACTCAAGTCCTTCTTCGGCCAGGGCCTGTGCAAACTGAATATTGCTTGGTGAAAGGTCGACTCCGGTAACCGGATAGCCTTGTGCATGCAAGAACAAAGCATGGCGGCCTCTACCACAAGCCAGATCGAGCATTTTTGCTGACTTTTCGGGCTTTAGAAATTGTAAGAGGTTGTTGAGAAAAAATTCGGCTTCCTCCTCATCACGATGGCTGTACAAGATGTGATAATAAGGGGAGTCGAACCAGACCTCGAACCAAGACTCTCCGGAGGGATTTTCATTCATGGGCGGCAAAAATAGCCAAATTAGTCTCGTGAGCGAGTTGTTGTGCTACAAAATTGTAAAACAGAGAGTTAGTTCAGTGGGGAAAGCCGTTCTGCCCAACAGCCGTTCAGTTGTAGTGCTGTGAGGTGGTGAAGCTTGGATTTGAGATTCTATTCAAAAAAAACGGCCGGCACATTACTGTGCCGACCGTTCAGTGATACTTCCCGACCCCCCTGCTAACCCCTCGTTCCTGCTGAACAGGAGGCCGGAAATTTTACTTCACACTGATTCTTTGTACTGTTCTTCCGTTGGTGGTATTGAGTTCTACGAGGTAGATGCCAGCCGACAGACCGTTGAGGTTAAGTACTTCACGCTGAACACCGGTAACAGTGCCGAGTTCGCGGAACATTAAGGTTTTGCCGCTAATATCGGTGATGCGGTAAGAAACATCGCTTGGTTGGTTCAAGGTGAACTCAAGCATGGTTTCGCCGTTTGCCGGGTTAGGGAAAACTGATGTATTTACAGCAGCTTCAGCTTGTGAAACACTGGTTACAACAGGAAGTGGAGCTAAAGCGCCACCCAGTGCTGAAGTGTAGTACAAACCAAAGGCTGGACCGTTAGAGTTGTTTGCTGGTGTAAGGAATCCTGATGCCAATACAGTAAGGGCCGCAGTTGAACCATTCAATGTTTGAAGTGGAGCAAGGTAAGAGGCCAAAATTGGACTGCCGGCTTCAGGAGCGATCGCTACAGTGTAATCGGCCAAGGCTACTGCATTGTAACCGTCAAATTCGCCGTAAGAGATATTGTTCACCAAAGTAAGTGCTGCTGGAGCAGTAACCAATACGTCTACAGTTGGAGCATCGGTAGCACCATGGTAAACCAATACTTCTGGCATACCGGTCATGTCGGCCTGGAATTTTGCACCTGAGAAAGTATGCAGGGTAAACTCTGGATCAGGGCTGTAACCTGTAGCGCTTACGATACCGTTGGCGATAGCAATGTGGTTACCTACTGGCAGGTTGATCGTTGTAGTGAAGATGGCATCTGCTGCACTTTGGCTGTTAGCCAGGGCTACGGCAACTTCAACATCTGTATCGGCTGGTACTGGAACAAACTGGCTTGCTCTGCGGAAAGTGAAGTTGTCGAGGAGGAGTTCTCCACCTACATAAATGTCTACTGTATCGGCAGCTGCATCAGCACAGTTGTGGATGATTTGTACCAAAGCTTCATCTGATGGAGGCAACAACACTGCATTGATTACGTGAACAATACCGTTTTCGGCAACTAAGTCGGTTACAGTAACTTGTGCATTGTTGATGAATACACCATTAGCGTTGATGGTTACGTTCACATCTTCGCCGTTTGCAGTAGTAATGGTTTGACCATCGGTGAGTGTAGCAGCGTAAGCAGTGGCTGCAACAACGTGGTAATTCAAAATGGCAGTAAGGGTTGGGATGTCATTCAACA
This sequence comes from Bacteroidota bacterium, assembly GCA_947459155.1. Lineage (GTDB taxonomy): Bacteria > Bacteroidota > Bacteroidia > M30B66 > M30B66 > CAMCXT01. Next base: position 3,749 of record CANHCM010000121.1, read on the forward strand.
GAGCCTCAACAGTACCCGCTGGAAGAGCAGCGAAAGCATCGTCGGTTGGAGCAAATACAGTGAATGGACCGGCACCGCTTAAGGCCAATTCTAAACCTGCAGCATCAATAGCTGCCTGAAGTGTGTTATGCGCATCGCTGGTGCTGATGATACCATACACTGTGCTGCCTTCCTCGGCAGGAAGCAATACAGCGTCGATCACGTGAACAACACCGTTAGAACCTACTAAATCAGCTACGGTTACTTTAGCATTGTTGATGAATACTCCGTTGCTGTTGATGGTTACTATAACACTACCACCGTTCAATGTAGTCACAATTTGACCGTTATCGAGGTCGGTTGAAAGCACGTTTCCACCTACAACGTGGTAAGTAAGAATAGCAGTTAATGTAGGAATGTCGGCCAACAAAGCATCAATTGTACCTGCAGGCAGTGCGTTGAATGCCGCGTCGGTTGGAGCGAAAATGGTAAACGGACCTGCTTCTTCATCCAAAGTAGTTGTTAAACCGGCTTCTCCGATGGCTACTTCGAGAATGTTGTGGTCTGGGCTGTTCGCGATAATGTCGAATACCGAGTTGTCGTCAGCCGCAGGCAACAGCACCGCATCGATTACGTGCACCACACCGTTAATTGCTGGAATGTCGGTTACAATTACTTGTGCATCGTTTACAAACACACCGTTTGAGTTGATTACTACGTTTACGATACCATCGTTTAACATTGTAATTTCCTGACCATCGAGGAGACTTGCAGCAAGTGCAGTTCCGTTAGTGACATGGTACAACAGGATGTTGGTTAAATCGCCGGTAGGATCTGCCAATAAGGTCTGCAGTACGTTAGCTGGAATAGCAGAGAATGCATTATCTGTTGGAGCGAAGAGTGTGAAAGGCCCATCAGTGCTGAGTGTTTCCTCCAAATTCGCTAAATCGATTGCAGTTTCTAATGTGCCGTGAATTGGGCTGTTCCTAACCGCGTTCCATACTGTAGGAACGAGCACAGCATCAATAACATGTACAACACCATTGGTAGCAACGATATCGGCAATAGTTACTTGTACGGTGTCGTTGATGAACACTCCATTACCGTTTACAGTAATGGCGAGGTTCTGACCGAACAGTGTGGTGATTTGATCGCCATCACTCAATCCGCTGGAAAGAGCAGATCCACTTACTACGTGATATTGAAGTATTTGAGTAAGAAGACCAGATGGATCGGCCAAAAGTTCATTCAATACCCCGGCAGGAAGTGCGCTGAAAGCATCGTCGGTAGGTGCAAATACTGTAAATGGCCCCGGACCTGAGAGCGTACCGGCAAGGTTGGCAGCAATTACAGCATTTTCTAAGGTGTTGTGGATGGGACTGTCCACAATCTCATCTACTACCGTCTGCGCTCGCATTTGGAGCGTCGCAACGACGGCGAAGAGGGTAAAGAGTAATTTTTTCATGATTTTTTTGAGGTTAAAGAGTTAACATTGCCCATCAAAACACAACTGAATTGCGTTTTGTTTAATCTTCCTTATTATTGGTTAAACAAAAAAGGCTAATCGTTTTGTAATCAAATAGATAAAATGAAGTTTGAAACCCAACCCGAACAATTTCCCCTTTTGGTTAGAACCTATGCAGGACTGGAGGAGGTTTTACTGAAAGAAATTGCCAGTTTGGGTGGAGCCAACACCGAATTGCTCACCCGGGCGGTAAGTTGCACCGGCGACAAGGGTTTTGTGTACAAGCTCAACCTGGGTTTGCGCACTGCACTTAGGGTTCTCAAGCCGCTTCATTCTTTTACGTTTAACGACAACGACAGTTTTTACAAAGCAGTCAACTCCATAGCCTGGGAGGAGTATTTCAGCGTGGAAAAAACCTTCGCGATCGACAGTATTGTCTTTAGCCGGATGTTCAACAACTCCATGTTTGTTTCGCAACTCACGAAAGACGCCATTGCCGATCGATTCAGGAAACACAGTGGTAAACGTCCATTTGTGGATTCGCGCGAGCCTGAAATTTCCATCTCTGTATATGTGAGGGAGCAGGAGGCTACCATTTATCTTGATTCCGGCGGAGAATCCTTGCATCGCCGCGGCTACCGAACCGAACAGGTGAAGGCGCCGTTGAGCGAGGTAATGGCTGCCGGAATTCTGAAACTGAGCGGTTGGAGTCATCACTTTCCATTGATTGATCCCATGTGTGGCTCAGGCACTTTTTCTATTGAAGCCGCGCTGATGGGTTCGCAGGTTCCTCCCGGTTTATTCCGCGAGCATTTTTCGTTTATGCATTGGCTCGATTTCGACCCTGAACTTTTCGATACTGTTCGCGAAAGCCTGGTCAAGCGGATTAGCGATGACCCTTTGCGAATTAAGGCTGCCGACGTTTCCCGGAGGGCACTCAGCATTGCCCGCGAAAATGCTTCCAGAGCCGATGTAGCCTCTGAAATCCAGTTTGAATTGCAGGATTTTACCAAGTCATCTTCGGCCAATTGGCCGGATGGCAGTGAGGGTACTAAGAAGTTTATCTTCATCAATCCACCCTACGGAGAACGATTGCAACCCGAGAATCTTGAGCAGTTGTACCAGCAAATTGGTTCAACGTTAAAGCACCAGTATTCCGGTTGTGAGGCCTTTATCTTCACCTCGCACCCTGATGTGATTCGCTTAATCGGACTCAAACCATCGAAACGCTGGAAGCTTTACAATGGCAAACTGGAGTGCCAACTGCTTCACTACTCGCTGTATGCGGGAAGCAGGAAAAAATCCTGATAATCAAAAGAAATTGAAAAATCCTGTGTTTCGCTTTGTGAATACCATACCTTTGTCGCATAACACATTTTTTAATGAAAACAGGTACCATTAAATTCTTTAACGCCACCAAAGGCTTTGGTTTCGTTAAAGTAGACAATTCCGACCAGGAAATTTTCGTGCACATCACCGGCCTGGTGGATCAAGTGAAGGAAGCCGACCGCGTATCTTTCGAGGTAATCGAAGGTCGCAAGGGCTTGAATGCTGTCAACGTGAAGAAGATCTGATTGCTATATATAGCTTAACGTTTTGATTTGATTGCCCTTCAAACCCCGGCGCTCCACGCCGGGGTTCTTTTTTATCCGTTGGTCAGATGCAAGGCATTCCTTTACTTTGCAATCTCTACTGTATGTACATGCGTTCTATCTGGATTGCCATCCTCTTGCTTTTCGTTAATGCCGCCTCGGCTCAACGCTATGCCAATAAGGAAACTGAAAAATTAGATTACCTGCTTTACTTCCTCAACAACAACTACGTCGATACCATCAAAACCGACGAGATTGTGGAAGAAGGCATTCGGGCTATGCTCAAAAAGCTCGATCCACACTCTATATATATGACCCGCGAAGAACTTCGCGAAATGGACGAACCCCTTGTCGGTAACTTCGATGGTGTGGGTATTCAGTTTAACATTCTCGAAGATACCATCGTGGTGGTGAATACCATTGTTGGCGGCCCTTCCGAAAAGTTAGGGATTCTCGCGGGCGATAAAATCGTGAAGATTGAAGGCGAAAACGTAGCAGGCATCAAGCTCAAGAATAAAGATGTAATGACTCGCCTTCGTGGACCGCGCGGAACCGTTGTGCGCGTGAGCATCTTCCGCAAAGGCTCCAAAAACCTGATCGACTACAGCATTACACGCGATAAAATTCCCCTCACCAGTATCGATGCAACATACATGCTCGATGCGGAAACCGGATACGTGAAACTCTCCCGTTTCTCGGCAACCTCTGGCGAAGAATTCCTCAAAAGCCTCGACACGCTTCGCGATCAGGGTATGAAGCACCTTGTTCTCGATCTCACCGGAAATGGCGGTGGTTACCTAAAAGCCGCCACCGATATTGTAGATCAGTTTATGGGCGACAAAAACATTATCGTCTACACGCAAGGTCGAACTGCGGCTTCACGGGTCGATTACACCTCAACTTCTTCTGGTTTGTTCGAGAAAGGTAAGCTGATCGTGCTGATCGATGAAGGCTCCGCTTCAGCGTCTGAGATCGTTTCGGGAGCCGTCCAAGACCTCGACCGTGGACTGATTATCGGTCGGCGTTCATTTGGGAAAGGGCTTGTGCAGAATTCTTTCCCATTCCCCGATGGCTCGGCCATGCGTCTAACTACCGCCCGTTATTACACGCCTTCAGGTCGTTGCATTCAAAAACCCTACGAAGATGGGGTCGACGATTATTACGACGATCTCAACAAGCGCTTCCGACATGGCGAATTCACCAA
>CANHCM010000122.1 GCA_947459155.1 Bacteroidota bacterium
AGGTGTGGAAGGCATCCGGACACGTAGACGGTTTCTCCGATCCTATGATCGACAACAAGGATTCGAAAAAGCGTTACCGGGCCGATCAGCTCCTCGAAGAGCAAATTGAGAAGTACGAAAAGAAGGGCAAAACCGACAAGGCAAAGGCCCTCACCGCCGATATGAACAAGGCTCTGAACGACAACGACCTCAAGGCCATGTACAACCTCATTGTAGAGCACGAGATTGTTTGTCCGATCAGTGGAACCCGCAACTGGACTGAGGTACGTCAGTTTAACCTGATGTTCAGTACCCAAATGGGTTCGGTGGCCGACGAAAGCGATGCGGTATATCTTCGTCCGGAAACGGCACAAGGCATTTTTGTGAACTTCCTCAACGTGCAAAAAACCGGAAGGATGAAAATCCCTTTCGGCATTGCACAAACCGGAAAAGCTTTCCGTAACGAGATTATTGCCCGGCAGTTCATCATGCGCATGCGTGAGTTTGAACAGATGGAGATGCAATTCTTCGTGAAGCCAGGCACCGAGATGGAGTGGTTCGCACACTGGAAGCAGACCCGACTCAATTGGCACTTGGCGCTGGGAATTCCGGCCGATAGCTACCGTTTCCACGACCATGAGAAGCTTGCCCATTACGCCAATGCGGCTACCGACATTGAGTTTAAGTTTCCTTTCGGATTCAAAGAGGTGGAGGGCATCCACTCGCGCACCGATTTCGACCTGCGCAACCACCAGGAGCTGAGCGGCAAGAAGTTGCAGTATTTCGATCCGGAGACCAACTCAAGCTACATTCCTTATGTGATCGAAACCTCGATCGGGCTCGACCGGCTTTTCCTGCTCCTGATGTGTTCGGCCTACCGCGAAGAAGAAACCGGCGAGGGCGACAAGAAGGAAATTCGCACCGTTCTGGCCCTTCCTCCGCAAGTGGCTCCGGTGAAAGTGGCCGTGTTTCCGCTCACCAAAAAAGACGGTTTGCCGGAGAAAGCCCGCAAAATCATGGACAGCCTCATGCCTTCGTTCCGTTGCCACTACGAAGAGAAGGACGCCATCGGTAAGCGCTACCGACGCCACGATGCCATCGGTACGCCGTTCTGCATCACGGTCGACCACGAATCCCTGCAAAACGATACTGTAACACTCCGCCACCGTGACACCATGCAGCAGGAGCGCGTATCGATCGATGCGCTCGAAGGCATCCTGTTCAAACATACCGGCATGAGTAGTTTGCTGAAGAGGTAGTCTTAAGTCCTTAGTCTTTAGTCTTAAGCAGGCTTTTGGATACCATTTGGGGCTACGTAGAGGTACAACGTATTGCGTATTTCGTACCGCGTAGGATCATTTGAATACTGGAACAACCCTGAAGCTTAGGTTAAAGAGAGTTTTGTGGAGGGGTTTGGTCGATGGACATGAGTAATTTTAAAGCCTCAGTGTTTTCGTGAACAATTTCCCGGCTCCGGTGGAGCCTACAGTGCCATTTGGAAACGGTAGCCCCAAGCCTCACGGGTAAAAACGCAATACGTTGTACGCCCAATTCAAAAACGTTCCTCCGAATGGTACCGAAAACAAAGTCTAAAGACTACGGACTCAAGACTCAAGACTCCCTATCATTTGGAAACGAAACCCCAAGCTTTACGTAATCGAACGAAGTACGTAATACGCTATACGTTTTACGCATCAGCCAAAAACGTTCCCTCGAATGTTACCCTGAACCCAGTCTCAAGACTCAGGACTTAAGACTCACGACTCTCTGCCGGCACTTTTTGCATGACCAAAAAGTACCACAAAAAGTCTAGGGAAATGCTAAGCTTCCCCGCGCCCTTCCGAACGTCAAGAAAGACTTACAAACGGTCGCGTGGGATTTTGTTGACTTTCTAAGCCGTTCGGAATTCCCGCCAACGCATGGCCCGCAGCATTTCCCATGGCCACCGCGCGGCTTCACGGTTCATTTTGAGTGCTTCGGCACTGTTAAGGGTTAAAGTAAAAGCAGAATTAGCTGAGTGTTTTCGCGTTCCAAGTCAAACTGGAGCGGAGCGCACGTTACCACTTGGAAACGAAACCCCAAGCTTTTCGTGATCAAACGCAATACGTTGTACAATTAGTCTTTAGTCTTTAGTAGGCTTTGGGATACCATTGCGGGCTGCATTAAGGTATAGCGTATTTCGTATTTCGTAGGATAACATTTGGGTGCTCACATAAGCTCTAAGCCTTGTTTTATTGGGAGATTCGCTATAAAAAGCAACATACCATTCGAGAACTACATAATTCCTCAAAAATCAAATGTTACTGTTAGCAAACTCATGACTCAAGACCAAAGACTTGCGACTCCCTTCCCTTTTGGAAACAGTTGCCCCAAGTCTTACGCGTAAAAACGCAGTACGCAATACGTTATACGCCCCAAAAACAGCGTTCTCCCCGAATGTTACCGAAAACAAAGTCTAAAGACTAAATACTCAGGACTTAAGACTCCCTACCCCTACTGCACCAAAGCATTGTCGACTTGCGACTCGATTGCAGCCTGGATTTCTGAAGGCACAAGGTTGAACAAATCCAATCCGGTTTGGGCTTCAATGGCATCAACAGAGGTGCGGTAGGCCGACCATGGTTGAGAGCTCGCCGTTTGTGTGTTGGGTACATCAATCGCTATAACACGCGTTGAACCGGAAACCCGCGAAACATCGTTAGAGCCAATCGGAAGCACCACTACGGCCTTCCAAACCCTGGCAGGAACCGTAATTGCACCATTGGCAATGGTTTGTGTGAGACCACCAAGGCTTCCGGTTCCCCCACTGCCATAACCCCCCGAAACAATGTACAGCTCATTACCCTGGTTCATCAAAGTGCGGCAGTACGCTTCAAAAGCGTTCCAGGTGATCTGGTTGTTGTTGGGCGCTTGCGGAATAATGTTCGACATCAGGAAGGTGGCAGCATTGTCGGTCGAAGAGCCATCGCGGTCTTCGGAAGGACACATATGTCCGCGGTCGAAGCCCGTATTGCTGTAACTGGTAGAGGCCGCACGGAAGAACGACGATGGAATTTGGGTATCGGCGGTAAAGCAATCGCAGCGCGCTGCTGAGCCCTTCCAGGCATTGCTCAAATGCCAGGCAACCCAATTGGCCGAACCTCTGGAATTGTTGTAGCTCAACACATACTGTGTTTTTGAAAGCAGGTAATTGCTGGGTGCAGCAAGATTGCTGGTGGCATTGCTGGGGTTTCCAAGCTCGAGATGACTATCGCGTGTTGGCGCTTCGCCCGGCTCGTCGACCGAAATATTGTCGAAATTCACGATACCACTTCCGCTCAGCTTCACAATACGAATGCGGGTTGGCACTGTAGTGTTCAAGGTAAACGTGGCGGTGTTGAGCGTGGTTGATGTGGTGGTTACATTGGAGCCGGCTTGAATCCAGGTGGTTCCATTATCAACCGAATATTGGAATTGCCATGTTGAATTGGCCGTGGTGCCATGACGGGCATGCTGAACAGTCACGAAGTTAATCCCGAACTCAAGGTTAAAATTGGTGCGGATAAAGCCGGCGTTTCTCACCCGGGCGCTGCGTGCCCCCGTTTTTCGGTCGGCCGAAGCTGTGCCAATCAAGGCGTCTGAAAAGAACCATTGCCCGGAGCCTAAACTCACATTGGCAGCAGTATAACTGGTTTTTGTACCACCTTCAAAGCCCTCCGGAAATAAGGCGGCCAAACGCAAGGCGTAAGGCGAATAAGGGTTCGACAATTCATCGGTAGTAGTGATTTCTTCTTTCTTGCAGGCCTGCAGCATCAATACGGTCGCCAGCAACATCAGGTAGATTTTCTTCATCTTCAATCGGAACAGAACGCCGCGAAAAACCACAATAATCCAGTATCAAACAAGACCCTGAAAGTGAAATGCTTAGAAATGTATTCCGGCCTTTTTATACTTTGCGTAAACCCCAAACAAAAAAGGCCGCCTCCTCAGGGAAGCAGCCTGTTCAATAATTTGGAGTTCTCGCTTATCCAGCCGTTGGAGCAATTACCGATACAAAAGAACGGTTATCGCTGCGACGCTTAAACTGAACAATACCATCGGTGAGTGCGAACAAGGTGTGGTCTTTACCAATACCTACATTCTCACCGGCATGATGACGGGTTCCACGCTGACGAACAATAATGTTTCCTGCGATGGCTACCTGCCCTCCGTAAATTTTTACTCCGAGACGTTTGCTGTGGGATTCACGACCGTTCTTGGAACTACCGACCCCTTTTTTGTGTGCCATGGTTCGTAGTGTTTATTAAGCGTTGATACCTTCAATGACAATTTTCGACAAGAACTGGCGATGCCCGTTGGACTTCTGATAGCCTTTTCTTCTCTTCTTTTTGAAAACGATGACCTTGTCACCCTTTAAATGGTTGAGCACCTTAGCGCTCACCGATGCACCGCTTACGGTGGGAGCTCCAACCTTAACCGATCCGTTGTTGTCGATCAACAATACATTGTCGAACTTCACTTTATCACCTTCTGCCTGTGGCAAACGATGAACGAAAAGAGTTTGGTCTTTCTCCACTTTGAACTGCTGACCTGCGATATCTACAATTGCGTACATAGTGTAAAAGATTTGTGCCTTCTTTTTGAAGGGACGCAAAAGTAATCAAAGCTTCCGAATCTCCAAAGCCTCTTGTTCATTTCTTGTGAAAAACCTGTTTACACCTCCGGCCGACAAGTCGCTGTTTTTGTATTGGTAAGGCTTTTCAACGTTTCCGAAATTTGATGCAACAAAAAACGAAAAGCCATGAAACGAGCCGCCCTTCTCTGTCTGATATGCCTGGCCATGCTCAGCGCACAGGCGCAACTTACCGGAACATTAACCGGTACCCTGCGCGATTCCGTTACCATGGAACCCCTCCCTTATGCCGTTATTCAACTCCGCTCCGGAAGTCAAAGTATGGGCGCTTTTACCGATGCCGAAGGTCGTTATACCATCAAACCCATCAAACCCGGCACTTACACCGTTACCTTCTCTTTGCTCAATTACACCGCCAAAGTAATGGAAGGCGTGCGCATCGATGGTGAAAAAGTACTCTTCCTGCATGCCGACCTCATGCCGCGCAGCCTCACCGAAGTGGATATTGTATATGACAAATACCGCGAAGACCTTCTGGGCGCCGGAACACCCTGCATCATTACCCGTATATCGGCCGAAAAACTCCTCGAAACCGCCGTCGATCGCGGAATCGACAATGCCATCGTAGGGCTCGTTCCCCGCGTGGTGCAATCCGATCCGGGTAACCCCCTGCACTTTTCCGGCTCCCGCTCCGATGCCTCCACCTATTTTATCGATGGCATGAAAATCATCGGCGAAGCCCACATACCACAACTCGGCATTGGCGAAGTTACCGTCATTTCAGCAGGCATACCCGCACAATACGGCGACACCACCTCAGGCGTCGTACTGGTGCAAACCAAAAGCTTTTGGTAAGTTGAGATTTAATGGGGGTGCCTGAAGGGGTGGCTTCGTGGGGAGGCCGCCCCTTAATTTTTTAGCCCCTGTAACCCTTGAATCTGAATTATTTGGGCGCCTGCCCGATAGGGAAAAACGGAAACTCCCCGGCTCCCGTTCGGGCATCCCGCCATACGCCTGTAGCCCCGTCCGCAGCCCCGCGCAAAACCCCGCAAGCGCACAGCTACCGGGGGCTGCCGGCTGCTGTCGGTGGCGCAAACCTTACCCCAGAGCCCCACCTTAAGCCGAAAAGCCATCCGCCCGATAGGGCCCAACGAAACATTGACCGACTAAGCGCGTTTACAACCCAATGCTCAACGCATCGATCGTAAACCGTATCTTCGAAGCATGAATTTCAACCTGTCTTTTCTCTTACTTCTTCTGGCCTCAACGCTGCTCATTGCCCAGCCGGGCAACGAAGGCGCCCCTCAGGAGCCCAGCACCGAAGAGCAACTGGCCGGTCAGTTTTACAATGCCGGCGAGTGGGACAAGGCCTCTGCAGCCTACGAAGAGCTGTACGACAAAAAGCCGGTGAACTTTTACTACACACAGCTGCTCAACTGCTACGTTCAACTGAAAGATTTTAAGTCGGCCGAAAAGCTGGTGGCCCGGCACTCGCGCCGCAATCCCGGTCAGCCGGCCTATGCAGTCGACCTCGCCTGGGTTTACGAACAAGCCGGCGATGCCGACAAATCGAAAAAACAATACAACCGGGCTTTACGCGAAATCGATTTCCAGGACCAGCGTGCGGTTGCCGACCTGGCCAATGCCCTCGAAGGACGCAAGCAGATCGACCTTGCCGTAAAGGCCTACGAAGACGCCCGAAAAGCCAGCATTACAGGCTTTGGCTACGAAATAGAGCTGGCGAGACTGTATGCCCTGCAAGATAAAACCGAGCTGGTTTTGCGCGAATACCTCAGCTTGCTCAACCTGCAAGGACCTCAATACATGGAGCAAATCCAGCAAAGTCTGCAGGACATTATTGCCGCCGATGCCGATGGTAAGAAGGCAGAACTCATCCGCACCCAGCTGTTGCGCGAGATTCAGCGCTCACCCGATAACTTTATCTACGCCGAATTGCTCATTTGGTATCTGGTGCAAAAGCGCGATTTCGAAGGGGCATTGCTTCAAGCCAAAGCCCTCGATAAACGCCTTCGCGAGAATGGCAGTCGGGTGTATGCCTTGGGCGGCCTGGCCATGAGCAACGACCAGTTCGAGGCCGGCCGAAAGGCTTTTCAATACATCATCGACAAAGGTCCGAGCAGCGATTTATATGTATATGCCCGAAAAGAGCTGGCCGTTTCCTGGTTCAAGAAGCTTACCCGCACCGCCAACTACTCACCCGAAGAGCTGGCCGAGTTGCACAAACTGCTCGATGACACATATAAGGAGCTGGGCGTAAATGAAAATTCGGCCCATGTGGGCATCCGAAAAGCAAGGCTCGAAGCCTTTTATCAGAACCAACCCGAGCCGGCTCTGGCACTGCTGGAGGGCTTACTGAATCCACAAGCAGGACTCACGCCGCGCACTGCAGCAGAGGTAAAACTCGAGATGGCCGATATTCAGCTCATGACAGGCGAAGAGTGGGAAGCCACGCTGCTGTACTCTCAAGTGGAGAAGGCCATGAAAACCGATACGCTTGGTCAGGAGGCCAAATTCCGCAACGCCCGTTTGGCCTACTACAAAGGAGAATTCGAATGGGCCAAGGCACAGCTTGATGTGCTCAAAGCGGCCACCTCTAAACTTATTGCCAACGACGCCCTTGAGCTAAGCCTGCTGATCGGCGACAATCTCAATTTCGACACCACCGGTGAGGCCCTACGCATGTTTGCCCGCGCCGATCTCGCCTACTTTCAAAACCGCTTTTCGAAGGCATTAGACATCCTCGATTCGCTGCAGACCGGTTTCCCGGAATCGACACTTGGCGACGATTTGCTGTACCGCCGGGCCCGCATATTTGTGCGCCAAACCCGCTTCAAGGAGGCCGCCGATCAGCTCGAGAAAATTTTACTCAGTTACCGCAGCGATATTCTTGCCGACAATGCCCTTTTCATGTTGGCGGAGCTGCAGGAATATGAGTTCAAAGACACGAACAAAGCCATGGAGCTCTACAAAGAGCTTCTCACCGAATTCCCGGGCTCACTCTATGTGGTCGAAGCCCGCAAGCGCTTCCGCAACCTCCGCGGCGATGTTGTTCAGTGAGTCTTGAGGCCTGAGTCTTTAGTCTTTAGTCCTGAGACTTTGTTCAGGGTAACATTCGGGGGAACGTTTTTGAATTGAGCGTACAACGTATTGCGTATTCTGACTAACGTTTTCATAATGCGCTGGTATTCAGCCCCAATTCTTCTGTTGAGATTTGGAACTTATCCATGAGTTTTCTCATTTCCTTGACCTTCCGTTTTCGTTTTTGGTCGAGGTATTCATAGCCTAATTCATTTTGGTAA
>CANHCM010000123.1 GCA_947459155.1 Bacteroidota bacterium
GCTCTCCGCGAGTACCCCATTCAGATTTCAGCCCAATTGCGCTGCGAGTTGGAATGCCTGAAGCTTGAAAATCAGGATGTAGCCAGCATTTTGGCCGACGAAGAAGCTGATGTGCTCTTCGATGAGAGCGACATCCGCGGCAAAGAAAAACCCGAATACGTGATTGAAGGAAAAATCCAGTCCGGAAAAAAAATGAAGATGAAATTCCGGTCTGAAGGCCTCAGCACCCGGGCACTTGGAATCACTTCGCCCGAAGCGGCCGCCTGCAACTGCAAACCCTGAATCGGCATGGATGCTTGTTACCGCGATAGGCTGAAACTGGGTATGGAGGTTGACGTAGTCACCAAGCGCGACCAAAGAACAGGAGCGCTCACCCGGGGCCGAATTCGATGGATCCTCACCTCTAAAAGTTACCATTCTCGGGGCATCAAGGTAATGCTCGATAACCGCATCGTTGGTCGAGTTCAACGCATCGTTAACCCTCTTAATCCGGAAGTATGACCCTGAACGAGCCCCGTTTCTTTAGCCTGAACAACGGCATTCGGGTAATCCACCTTCCGGTAAATGCCGATGTTACCCATTGCGGACTTTACATCAACGCCGGTAGCCGCGACGAATTGGAAAAGGAACACGGCATCGCCCATTTTATCGAGCATTGCGTTTTTAAGGGCACAAGCCACCGAAAAGCCTTCCACATTCTTACACGGATGGAAGACGTGGGCGGAGAAATCAACGCCTACACAACGAAGGAAGAAACCTGCCTCTATGCCAGCTTTACCAACGCACACCTCGAACGAGCGCTGGAACTGCTCTGCGATATTGCCTTCCACTCGGTGTTTCCCGAAAAAGAAATTGTAAAGGAAAAATCGGTGATTGTAGATGAGATCAATTCTTACAAGGACAGTCCTTCCGATGAAATTAACGACCGTTTCGAAGAGCTAATGTACGCCAATCATTCGCTCGGGCACGACATTCTTGGAACGCCAAAGCATTTAAAGAGCTTCGATGCGAAAGCCATGCGCGGGTTCATGGCGCGCACCTGGAATACCAATGAGATGGTGTTTTCGGTGGTTGGCAATGTGAAAGCCAGCACTTTACAGCGGCTTTGTGAGAAATACCTCGCACAAATCCCAACAAACACGCGGGAGTTTCAACGCCAGGCGCCCAAACTAAATCCGGTATTTCAGGAGAAGCGTAAACGCCGAAACCATCAGGCCCACCTCATGATGGGCGCGCCGGCCTTCGGTGTACGCGATGAGCGCCGTAGCGCGATGATTTTACTCAATAACCTCCTGGGCGGTCCCGGAATGAGCTCGCGGCTCAACCTCTCCATCCGCGAGAAATACGGCTTTACCTACAACATCGACTCGTCTTATGCCATCTACACCGACACCGGTCTGTGGTCGGTTTACCTCGGCACCGAAGCCGATACCGTTGATCGTTGCGAAGAGTTGGTCAGAAAAGAGTTGCGTAAACTGCGCGACACCCCGCTCAGCACCCTTCAGCTGCACAAGGCGAAAACGCAGCTAAAAGGACAAATTGCCATCGCCCAGGAAAGCAATCAATCGCTCATGCTGGGTTACGCCAAAACATTCTTGCTTTTCGACAAAGTGGATTCGTTTCAGGAGATTTGCAGCCGAATCGATCGAATTCAGGCCGATGAACTCCAGGAAATCGCCCGGGAAGTGTTTGCCGAGGACCGTATTTCTACCTTGCTTTTTCACAATTCATAAGGTTTTCAGGAAATGTTGTTTGCATTTTTCTGTATTCAGGAAGCTGTGTATTTTAGGCGGCTAAATACAGTTTTATGCACGTAGCCATCGCCGGAAACATCGGATCAGGAAAAACCACGCTAACCTCTTTACTGGCAAAGCATTATAACTGGGTTCCTCATTTTGAGGATGCCGATGACAACCCCTACCTGAACGATTTTTACGAAGATATGCAGCGCTGGTCGTTCAATCTGCAGATCTACTTCCTCAATAATCGCTTCAACCAGGTTAACGAGATCCATAAAAGTGGCAAGAAGGTCATCCAAGACCGTACGATTTACGAAGACGCCTACATCTTTGCACCCAATCTTCATTCGATGGGTTTGATGACAACCCGCGACTTTGAAAACTACTTCACGCTGTTTAACCTCATGGCAAGCTTTATTGCTCCGCCCGATTTGCTCATCTACCTCCGCGCCTCCGTGCCAACCCTTGTGAGCCAGATTCAAAAGAGAGGTAGAGAATACGAAAACTCCATTCGCCTCGATTATCTGCGTCGCCTCAACGAACGCTACGAAGCCTGGATTTCCAATTACACCCATGGTAAGCTGCTCATCATCGATGTTGATGAGAATAAATTCTCCGAAAATCCTGAACACCTCGGCGAAATCATCAACCGTATTGATGCCGAGATCAACGGTTTGTTCTAAAGCTCAATTCATAAAAAAAGCCCCGATTTGCATAGCTAAACCGGGGCTTTTTCATGTATAGAAGGTTGCTTAAACCAACATCATAACCGGATTTTCAAGGTACGACTTGAGCGTCTTCAAAAATTCAGCGCCCGCCACGCCATCAACCACGCGGTGATCGCAGCTCAGGGTTACCTTCATGATATTTCCGGGAACCACAGCGCCATTTTTCACCACTGGCTTCTGCTGAATGCTTCCAACGGCAAGGATACAGGCATCAGGAGGGTTAATGATGGCCGTAAACTCATCAATATCGAACATTCCTAAATTGCTAATTGTAAAGGTGTTACCCTCCCAATCGGCTGGCTGGAGTTTCTTGGTTTTTGCACGACCGGCATAGTCCTTCACCTCAGCCGAAATCTGCTGAAGTCCTTTCTGGTCGGCAAAGCGCACCACCGGAACCAGCAAACCATCTTCAACCGAAATGGCCACACCAATGTGTACATGATGATTCACCCGAATTTTATCGCCCAGCCAGGCTGAGTTGATCGCCGGGTGCTTACGCAAGGCCATCGCGGAAGCCTTCACCACTAAATCGTTGTATGAAACCTTCACGTCGCCTGTTGCATTAATCGCCGTTCTGGCTGCAATGGCATTGTCCATATCAATCTCAACGGTGAGATAGAAATGCGGTGCACTGAATTTGCTTTCGGCCAAACGACGAGCAATCACTTTACGCATCTGGGTAACAGGCACTTCGGTGAAGCTTTCCTGCCCTGCAGGTACAAAAGCAGGTACTTTGGCCGCCGGGGCGGATGGACTGAAGTTTTCAATGTCGCGCTTTACGATTCGGCCTCCATCACCACTTCCTGCAACGGCTTGCAGGTCGATACCTTTTTCCGAAGCGATTCTCCGGGCCAAAGGCGAAGCTTTCAATCGATTGTCGCTGGAAGCGGCTGCCGGCGCAGGGGCTGGTGTTGGTGCAGATACGGGAGCTGGTGAAGATGCAGGGGCTGCGGCTGCAACAGGAGCTGAACTGGCCTCCGGGGCCGGAGCTGCAGCTGCGGGAGCCGCATTCAGCAACGACTTGTAGTCTTCGCCTTCCTTGCCTAAAATGGCCAAAACAGAATCTACGGCAGCTCCCTTTCCTTCTTCTACTCCAATGTAGAGCAGAACGCCATCCTGAAAGGACTCAAAATCCATCGTGGCTTTGTCTGTTTCAATTTCGGCCAGCAAATCGCCAGACTTTACCTTGTCGCCCACTTTCTTGTGCCATTTCGAAACCACACCTTCAGTCATGGTATCGCTCAACTTTGGCATTTTTACAATTTCAGCCATTTCTCCGCTTTCTTTTCAAGGAATTATTCAACAATGTAAGGATAATCATTCTGAACGTACACGTCACGGTACAGCTCTTCGGCATCAGGGTATGGAGATTCCTCGGCAAAACGCACCGATTCCTCTACAACAGCTTTAATGCGCTCATCGATGGCCTCAATTTCGGCCTCGGTAATCCACTTCTTCTTCTTCAATGTATTGAGTACCTGCTCAATCGGGTCGAGCTTCTTGTACTCCTCAACTTCTTCTTTGGTGCGGTACTTTCCGGGATCCGACATGGAGTGCCCGCGGTAACGGTAGGTTTTGATTTCAAGCAGAACCGGACCTTCGCCGCTGCGCGCATGATTTACAGCCCATTCGGTGGCTTCATGCACTGCCTCTACGCTCATGCCATCTACGGGCTTGCTGGGCATTTCATAAGAGAGACCTATTTTATGCAATTCGGTCACATTGGTGGTGCGCTCTACCGAAGTACCCATGGCGTATTGGTTGTTCTCGATGATGAATACCACCGGAAGTTTCCAAAGCATCGCCATGTTAAAGGCTTCATGCAATGCACCCTGGCGAACTGCCCCATCGCCCATGTAACACAAAGTAACACGGTCGTTGCCGTTGTATTTGTCGGCAAAAGCGAGACCGGCTCCGAGAGGAATTTGTCCGCCTACAATACCATGGCCACCAAAAAAACGATGCTCTGCAGAGAACATGTGCATGGAGCCGCCTTTCCCTTTGGAGCATCCGGTAATCTTTGCCATGAGCTCAGCCATAATTGCATTGGGGTGAACTCCTTTGGCGATTGGATGCACGTGGTCGCGATAGGCCGAAATCATGTTATCATCGTCGCGAATTACGCTCATCGCTCCGGCCACAACGGCTTCCTGACCAATATAAAGGTGACAGAATCCCCTGATTTTTTGTTGGATGTACAACTGACTTGCTTTTTCTTCAAACCGCCGCCACAGCAGCATATCTTCGTACCACTTCAGGTACTGCTCCTTTGAAAACTGGGCTTTTGCCATGTTATGCTTTTTTATTGAGGGTGGGCAAATTTATTACAAAACATCAAATATGGAAGTTAGTTGCGAAACTTTCGATAATCAGCGCTTGAGATTGTCGGCATTGAAAGCAACGGGCAGAATATTTATCAAACCGTTAACCGCATGCACCTTTCCACCGGCTGCACTCATCAAAATGCGAATAGGCCCCGAACTCAGGCGCTCGTATTCCGACATAACCTGACGGCAGGCGCCACAAGGGTAAACCGGATCAACCACTTCGAAATCGAGAGAATACGCGTAAATCGCCAGCTTCTTCACCGCTACTCCGGGGTAATTGGCCCCTGCCCAAAACAAAGCGGTGCGTTCGGCACACAAGCCCGAAGGGTAAGCCACATTTTCCTGATTATTCCCCTTCACCAGTGTACCATCCGCCAAAAGCACAGCCGCCCCAACCCTAAAACCGGAATAAGGAGCATAGGCGTTTTCAGAGGCTTCTCTGGCCAGCGAAATCAATGACTGTTCATCTTCAGGCAATTCTGAAAAATGGCCATACTCTTCAATTTCGGCGCGTATCGTTAACAATTGCATTGGGCTAAAATAGGGCTTACACCAAGACGCTCAAAGCGATAAAGTGTGGTAAGGGTAGAAATCCCGGTCGGTTGAGGCTTTTCAACACAGAAAATCTGGTTAATGCAGTAAACAGGATTACCCATTGGGCGCTCCTTAAGGCCAAGGCAAGGTGATCAATCCTTAAAAATCAGGCAGGAAGCGAAGGCCAAAACACCCTCACCCCGGCCTACATAGCCCATTTTCTCGTTGGTGGTTGCCTTAATGGAAATCGCGTCGGTCTCAATACCCATCAGGGCACTCAGGCGTTCCTGCATTGCCGGAATGTGAGGCTTAATTTTAGGTCTTTCTAAAATGAGTGTGGAATCAATATTGCCAATCTTCCAGCCTTTGGAGCTGAGTAATTCGCAAACCTGCTTCAGCAAGAGGCCCGAGTCGATGTCTTTGAACTCAGAAGAAGTATCCGGAAAGTGGTAACCAATGTCGCCCAAAGCAGCCGCACCCAGCAGAGCATCGCAAATGGCATGAATGAGGACATCGGCATCGGAATGACCTAAAGGCCCTTTTTCGTGAGGTATGTGCACCCCACCCAAGATCATTTTCCGACCTTTTACAAGCTGATGGATATCAACACCTTGTCCAACCCGAATCGACTTCATTACTTGTCGTTTTGCTCCTTGAACGCGCCGAAGTCGAACTGCAGGGTAAAACGGATTGTGTTTTCGAGTGGGTTACGTTGCTGTGTTGGAATCAGGTAGGCCAAATCGAGGGCGAAAACGTTGAATTTCACACCGGCACCCAGTGTAAAATATCGGCGGTTACCTTTGGTTGGATGCTCGTGGAAATAACCGGTGCGTACCGAAAACAAGTTGTTGTAGTTGTACTCAACGCCACCGCAGATATTGATCTCGCGAAGCTCTTCTTTGAGGACATTTCGTGAACCATCGGCCTCCAGAACGCCAGGAGCGTCGTAAAACGACTGAAGCATTCCGGAAACAATAGATACGTTGTTTTCGCGCCCGGCGATGATGGCTCCGTTATTGTCGGCATCGCGCACAGGAGGCGTTGGAACCAGCAACTTATTGAAATCGAGCACAAAAGTGAACGCGTTATAGTCATCCACCTTCATTTTCAAGCTTTGCCCTAAACGAAGATTCATGGGAATGAAATCGCGGTCGGCCGACTTGGTGTAGGAAATCTTAGCGCCAAGATTGGTCATCGCCACGGCAAAAGCATACGTTGATTTCTTACCTCCCAATTTCAAATCAGGATTTACATAATAGGCCGAGATATCGGCTGCTACTGACTGTCCCGGAAAGCTTGGCGTACCTTGAACATCGATACCGCCGGTGAGGTTAGAAAAGATATAACGCAGTGCCAAACCACCACTCCAACGGTCGCTAAAACGACGGGCATAGGCGAAGTCGATGGCAAACTCGTTAGGATTAAACTGACCGGTAACGTTACCGATTACATCGGTAAATATGATGTTCCCGAGAGAGAAATAGCGCAATGAACCACCAATGGTTTGGCGCTTCTTCATCTTCTTGTACCACGAAAGGTAGCCCAAATTGATATCAGGCACTAGCTGACGAAGCCAGGGAATATACGACAATGAAATACCCGAATTCCCTTCGATGTTGGCCAGTTTAGCAGCACCCCAGTGAATTGAGTTCGCGTCGGGCGACAAGGCGCCTCCCGCATCGCCAAGTGCACCTGCACGGGAATCAGGAGAAATCATCAGCAACGGAACTGCGGTGGTGATGGTATTGATGGTTCCGTCGAGTTCGTCTACGGTAATCTGACTTTTTGCCTGAAAGCCTGATGCAACGAGGAATGTGGCCAGACCAAGGCGGGTCAGTTGGGGAGAATTAATCATAGAGGACATCTGAATCTGTGGACAAATATAGTGGTTAGTGATTACCGTTGAGGGTTACGAAGATCTGAGCGCGATGTTTTTGCAAATTCTTGAAGAATATCACATCCTCTTAGTTTAGAATAACCAGTTTCTCAAACTTTTCGGCGGTTTTACCCTCCGGAGTGGTTACTTTTAAGCGGTAGACATAAACGCCCCTACCGATTTTATCGCCATAGTCATCGCGCCCGTTCCACGAAATCGGCTCAGAGCGATAACCTGATGTTTGAACTACTGTTTCGATGTTTTTCACCATTTTACCTGAAACAGTAAACACCTGAATTTCAACATTAAGTGGCACTCCCGGCTGGTTCGACTCGAAGAAAAACTGAGTGTTGGTGGTAAATGGGTTGGGATAATTCAATACATGGTTGATGGCCATCTCTTCATTTTCTACCACCACAAAATCGATGGAAGCTGTGGATGAATTATTGGCAACGTCCCATACTTTGAAGGTGATTGAATGTGGTCCGACACTCAGCTCTCTGAAAGGATAACGTATGGTACCTTTTCGGAAGTTATCGAGCTCGGGTTCATAAAAGTCGTTGAGAATATAAGGGTTGCTAGTGTTTCCATCGAGCACGGCAGTAATGTCGTGGCCAATACCGGTACCCACCGTGTTGATGCCAATGTCATCTTCAACAAA
>CANHCM010000124.1 GCA_947459155.1 Bacteroidota bacterium
AAGCGACGACGGTGAAACAGGTTGTACTGCGGCTGTTCCATGGTTGGCGGAATGAGGTGTTCGCGCCGAGCCACAGCGTGGGCCTCGGTAATTTCCTGAGCGCTCCATTCTGAAGTTCCCCAGTAAAGGATTTTCCCTTGGCGGATAAGATCGTTCATTACCCAAACGGTTTCTTCGATGGGTGTTTCCGGGTCGGGGCGATGGCAGAAGTAGAGGTCGAGATAGTCGAGCTGGAAGCGTTTTAGGGCGGCATGGCAAGCCTCGAACACATGCTTGCGGGAGAGCCCGGTTTGGTTGGGCTTGTCGCCGCCCCAGAACACTTTTGAGGAGACCAGGTAAGTATCGCGCCGCCATTCCAGTTTTTTGAGGATGTTGCCCATGACGATTTCGCTTTGTCCGCGGGCGTAGATTTCGGCATTGTCGAAAAAGTTGATGCCCAGGTCGTAGGCGGTTACCATGAGTTCTTCGGCGGTTTCATCGCTGATTTGTTTCCCGAAGGTGAGCCATGAGCCCAGAGAGAGTGCTGATACTTTGAGGCCGGAGCGACCAAGGCGGCGGTATTCCATGAGATGTTGAATGTGGGCCGAAATTACGCAATTCGACTGTAAAACTACGGGTGAATATGGCGCAAGGGATTGCAGCGGATACCCCGCAGGCCCGCAGCGCAGCGAAGGGGCGAGGAGTAGCAGCGTAAAGCCCGGTTCATGCGCCCTAATGAGAATTGCCGTGGTGAAAAGGGAGGAATCTGATTACCTTTGCCCAACTTTTTACGGCTTCGGCTGTTTGGATTTTTGCAATGGAAAATAACACCCTCCTCGCGACGGAGGCCACGATTCTCTTCGCCGGCGACTCTGGCGATGGGATACAGCTTACCGGTGATCAGTTTACGAACACCACCGCCCTGTATGGCAATGATTTAAGTACGTTCCCGAATTTCCCGGCTGAGATACGTGCCCCGCAAGGCACATTGGCGGGCGTTTCGGGCTTTCAGATTAAGTTTGGCAGCACCGAGGTGTTTACGCCCGGCGACCGCTGCGACATGCTGGTGGTGATGAATGCCGCGGCACTTAAGGCGAACCTGAAGCAACTGAAGCCCGGCGGAATAATTATCGCCAATACCGAAGGTTTTGATGCGAAAAATCTCCGTTTGGCGCGCTATGCCGAAGGCGTTAACCCGCTTGAAGACGGAAGCCTCGAAACGTACAAGCTTTTTAAAATTGATGTTACGCGCCTCACCAAAGCAACTTTGGAAGGGAGTGGCCTGGGAACCAAAGAGATAGACCGCACAAAAAACATGTTTGTGTTGGGCTTTATTTATTGGATTTACAACCGTTCGCTCGACACCACCATTCGCTTTATTGAGCAGAAGTTCGCGAAGCGCCCGGAGATTGTTGAGGCGAACATCAAGACCTTGAAGGCGGGCTACAACTACGGCGACACTTCGGAGACGTTTATGCAGCGCGTTGAAATTCGTCCTGCCCAGATTGCTCCCGGCCGTTACCGGAACATCAATGGAAATCCGGCTACGGCCATGGGCCTGATTGCCGCCGCCAAGAAGTCGGGACTTAATTTGTTTTTAGGTTCCTACCCGATCACGCCGGCTTCCGACATCCTCCATGAGCTTTCGAAATACAAGCATTTTGGCGTGGGTACTTTCCAGGCCGAAGATGAGATTGCGGCGATTTGTGCTGCTATCGGCGCTTCGTTTGGTGGCTCCCTGGCCGTTACCACCTCTTCGGGGCCTGGCATTGCGCTGAAAACGGAGGCCATTGGCCTGGCCATCATGCTCGAGTTGCCCCTGGTGATTGTGAACGTGCAGCGTGGCGGTCCGTCAACCGGATTGCCAACTAAAACGGAGCAGGCCGATTTGCTGCAGGCCGTGTATGGCCGAAATGGAGAGGCTCCATTGCCAGTGATTGCGGCTAAAAGTCCGGCCGATTGTTTTTTCGCCGCCTTTGAAGCCTGCCGCATTGCCATTGAGCATCGCACGCCGGTATTTTTCCTCAGCGACGGGTATTTGGCCAATGGTGCCGAACCCTGGCGTTTTCCGTCGGCCGCCGATTTACCGGAAATTAAACCCAATATCTTAAATAGCGCTCCGGCCGAAGGGGAGAAGTTTTTGCCTTACCGCCGCGATGAAAAACTGGCGCGCCCATGGGCCGTTCCCGGGGTAAAAGGACTAGAGCACCGCATTGGAGGATTGGAGAAGGAGCATGAGACCGGAAACATCAGCTACGACCCCGAAAACCATGAGTTTATGGTGAAGCTGCGGGCCGAAAGGGTGGAGAAGGTGGCCGATTATATCGGTCCTCAAACACTTGACCAGGGCCCGGAGAAAGGCAAGCTGCTGGTGTTGGGCTGGGGCTCAACCTACGGTGCGATAAAAACCGCGGTGAAGACGGCACTCGACGAAGGCTACAGCGTGGCTCACGCACATGTGCGCTACATTCACCCATTTCCAAAGAACCTTGAGTCGGTGTTGCGCAACTACGATCATGTATTGATTCCGGAGATGAACAACGGTCAACTGGTGCGCATCATTCGCGACCGCTTTTTGATACCGGCCGAAGGATTTTCAAAGATTAAAGGCATTCCGTTTACCGCGGAGGAATTGCTTACAAAAATTAAAACGCTTGCCTAAGATGGAAACTGCAGAAAAAACCGTGACTCCATTTACCTCCAAAGAGCTGGTTACCGACCAGGAGGTGCGTTGGTGCCCTGGCTGTGGCGATTACTCGATTCTCAAGCAGGTACAAACGGTGGTTCCGGAGCTGGGGCTAAACCGTGAGGAAATCGTGTTTATTTCGGGCATCGGCTGCTCTTCGCGCTTCCCGTATTACATGGAAACGTATGGCATGCACTCCATTCACGGGCGCGCCACGGCCATTGCTTCGGGCTTAAAAGCCACAAGGCCGGAGCTAAGTGTTTGGATTGTTACGGGTGATGGCGATTCGTTGTCGATCGGAGGCAACCATTTCATCCACTTGTTGCGTCGGAATTTCGATGTGAACGTTTTGTTGTTCAACAACGAGATTTACGGCCTCACCAAAGGTCAATACTCGCCAACCTCAGAGAAGGGAAAAATTACCAAATCGACTCCCATGGGTTCGGTTGATCATCCATTCAACCCCTTGGCGGTTGTTATGGGGGCTGATGGCACCTTCGTAGCCCGGGCGATGGATCGCGACCCGATACAACTGCGTACTGTTTTGAAAAGGGCGCATCAGCACAAGGGAACCTCGTTGGTGGAGATCTACCAGAATTGCAATGTGTTCAACGACGGGGCTTTCGAGGTGTTTACCGAGAAGTCGACCAAGGCCGATGAAACCCTGTTTGCTGAACATGGCCAGCCATTGATTTTCGGTGCGGCCAAGGATAAGGGATTGATTTTGGATGGTTTCCAGCCTAAGGTGGTTTCATTGTCGGAGGTTTCGGCCAACGACTTATGGATTCACGATGAGCGCGACCGCACCAAGGCCAATATGTTGGTGCGTATGTTTGATGACCCTTCACGTGAAGGGCATTTTCCGCGTCCGTTCGGGATTTTTTATGTGGAAGACCGTTTCACCTATGAGGAGGCCTATCAGCAGCAGCTCAAAGAAGCCCGCGACCGGAAAGGCGAGGGCGATTTGGACGCCTTGTTGAGCGGCAACAATACTTGGGTGGTAGAGTAGGGGAGGCGTTGCAAATGCCGCTCAATGGGAGGTAACGACAAACGTCTCCTTATTCCTGCTGAAATTTTTCGATTCTTAATCCAACCTCTTTCACGTCGGTTAAAACCGGCATTTGCATGGCCTGCATGAGGCTAAAGCGGTATTTTCCTATTAGCGGGAAACGTAGGTTGCGCTTGAACATAATCTGGTGGTCGAACACATCGCCAAAGCCTTTTCCTGCCCATTTTCCGTCGGAACCCTGTAGGACGAGTTCGAGGGTGTCTTGCGCCGATTTTCCGTTGGGGAAGTCGGTTTTCATGAACAGATACAGGTTTGAAAAAGGATAATTGTCGCCATGCCGCAAGTTGACGTAGAAGTTGTTCCCACTCAGGGTGTCATCAATCGTTACATCAAAGGCTATGGCTTGCTTCTGCGACCAGCCATCACCTTCGACCGGTGTGTTGTCTTCGAACACCCTGTTTTCGTCGCAAGAGGCGAGCAGTAACATGGCAAACAAACAACTTAGCGCGATTCTCATGCTTCAGGTGTTGGTTTATTTTCGCCTTGATTGGGTCTGTCGCCACCACGGTTAGGGCGGTTCCGGCGGTTTCTATCGCGGTCGCGGTTCCGGTTGTTGTTGCCCTGTTGGTTTTGCGGAGGTGCCGAACCCTCACTGCGTGGCGCTTTGGGCTGCTGTTGAGGCTGCTGTTGAGGCTGCTGGCGCTGTTGCTGTTGTTGTTGAGGGGGACGGTTTTGTGGCTGACGCTGCGGCTGTGTACCTCCCTGGTTTTGCCCGCTCGTGGCTTTAGGAGCATTGTTTTGTGCTCGATTTTCGCCTTGTCCGCCCCCCGATTTCTTCTTCTTTTTCTTTTTACGGTTGCGGCTATTGTCGAAACGTGTGAGGCTATCCTGCCCAACCACATTCTCATAATCGGGCTCTTTCTCTACTTCTTCGAAGTCGTCGGCATCGAGCAGCGCTTCGGGCTTTTCTCCGGCCTTGTTGAGGGCCATGATGTCTTTCACGCGGCGCACCGGTACGGCAATAAAGTTACCCGGATCGTCGGCATAGGTGTAAAACATGAGCCGCTTGAAAATGTCGGTTTTTTGATGGTAGGCCAGTCCGCGCTGGGTTTCCAGCTTAACGTTCGACTCCGGAAATTCCTTGATGGCATCGAGGTAACTATCGAGCTCGTAGTTGAGGCAGCATTTGAGCTTACCGCACTGCCCGGCAAGTTTTTGCGGGTTGAGGCTAAGCTGCTGGTAACGTGCCGCAGAGGTATTTACGGAGCGAAAATCGCGCAGCCATGTTGAGCAACACAGCTCTCGTCCGCATGAACCAATACCGCCCAGGCGCGCGCTTTCCTGCCGAGCTCCAATTTGCCGCATTTCTACACGAATCTTGAATTCATCGGCCAGGTGGCGAATGAGTTCCCTAAAATCGACCCGTTCGTCGGATGTGTAGTAAAAGATCGCTTTGGTACCGTCGCCCTGATACTCCACATCGCTGATTTTCATGTTGAGTTTCAGCTCGTTGGCCATGGCCCTGGCGCGCATCATTGTAGGGTTTTCGCGTTCAACGGCTTGTTGCCACTTTTCAATATCGCTGGGGCGGGCTTTCCGGAAAATTGTTTTGAGCTGAGAGTCGACCGCTAGGCCCAGTTTTTTCATTTGAAGCCGCACCAGTTCTCCCGTCATCGAAACCATTCCCAGATCGTGACCGGGCGAGGCTTCTACCGCAACGGCATCGCCCACGGCAAGTCCGGTGACCTCTCCAATTTTGAAAAACTCCTTGCGTGCGTTTTTGAAGCGCACTTCAACTACGTTAAAGGCGGGGGCTCCGCCGGGAAGTTCCATGTTAGCAAGCCAGTCGAACACCGGCAATTTGGTGCATCCTCCAACTCCACAGGCCCCGTTATTATTACATCCGGCGGGCAATCCACCTCTTCCGGAAGAGCAACTGGTACAAGCCATTGATTTCTTGGTATATATGAGCGAGAAGCGCCATAAAGGCCAGTGGCCGGCACTTCAGCGATAGGGCAAAGCTATCAAAAAACACTTCAGGTTTGATGTCGGCGCCCGTGATGTTAAACGCGTACCGGCGCATTCTTTTCTTTCCGGAACACATCCGAAATCTGCATGCTGGTATCGAAGAAGATAATCCGGCCGTGTCCGTTGCCTTTCACGTGCAGGAAAGCCTGATTGATATAGCCGGAGATTTCCGCGTAATTTCCAGGGTGGAAAAAGCGCGAAAACTTTTCAATAAATGCCTTTTCCTCCTGCCCCAATCTCACCAGATCGGGCTGGTGGTTGTGCAGCAGGGTTTGGCGAATCATAAACAGGCAGTACGACAAAAAGCCTTTTTGCCACTCCCGGCCTTTTTTCTGAAAGGGTTCCGACATGGCCATCAGGTTTTGCACGTGAAACTGATAGCAGGCCAACATCCAATCCCGAAAAAGGGCCAATTGCTCACCGGAAGCCTCACGGTTTTGAAGCATCCACAAGGCAAGCGCCGCGTTTCCTTCGGCAATTTCGGCCAGCTGAAGGTAATCGGTGCCACTTTCAGGGTTTTGCTGGCTGAGCACATTTGCGCACTCTTCGGTGGTGTATGGTTTTATTTTGTGAAGTTGACAGCGCGAAAGAATGGTTCCAAGGATGTTCTCCGGTTGCTCCGAAACGAGCATCAACACGGTTTTGTTGGTGGGCTCTTCGAGGGTTTTGAGGAGGCGATTGGCCGATGTCGGGTTTAACAGCTCGGGCAACCAGATAATCATGAACTTGTAGCCGCCTTCCACCGAAACCATGGTGAGCTTACGAATGATCTCATGCGCTTCGTCGGCGTAAATCGAAGGCTGCTTGTTGCCTCCGTCGATAGAATCCATCCAGGAATCCAGGCCGAGATAGGGGTTGTTGAGAAAGGCTTCCCTGAAAGCGGTGATAAACTCATCGGCCAGGCCCTTTTGTTTCTCCGTTTTCGCCACCGGAAAGGAAAAGTGAAGATCCGGGTGCGTCAGTTTTTTGAATTTGAGACAAGAGGGGCATTTCCCGCAGGCATCTTCTTCGCCGGGGTGTTCACAGGCGATATACTGAGCGTAGGCGATGGCCAGGGCCAAAGCTCCTGAGCCTTCCGGTCCGGCAAAGAGCTGGGCGTGCGCAATGCGGTTTTCCCTCACGCTCTCGCGGAGTTTTTGTTTCAGTTGCGCATGTCCTTCTACCTCGCTAAACAGCATGCGGCGAAGGTACAAATTGAGGGGGCTTGCTGCTGAAGATATTTTCCGAAATTCGCTTCCTGATCGCTTATGGAAACGCCCAAGCCTAATGCCTTCCGCAGAATGATGGAAAACCTCCGGTTTAAGTACCGGTTGGTAGTGATGAACGATGAGACGTACGAAGAGCGCTACTCCCTGAAACTGTCGCAGTTAAACCTATTCACCGCGGTTGGCTTGCTTTCGATCTTTCTCATTTTGATTACCACGGTAATCATTGCCTTCACTCCGCTTCGGGAGTATATTCCGGGTTACTCGAGTGACGTGAATATGCGTCGGCAGGTGCTGGCTTTGGCCACCAAAGTAGATTCGCTCGAACAGAATGCCGCCGCCAAGGAAGCCCTGTTGCAAAACATCCGCAATGTGATTAGCGGAAAGGTTGAAGCCAAGCCTGCCGAGGCCAGAACCGGAACCAAAACGCCTGTAAGTCCCGGCGCCCTCAGCCCATCGCCACAGGAAAGTGAATTCAGGCAGGAGATTGATAAGGAAGACCGTTACGACATCAATGCCCAACTGGCCAACTCGAGGCTGAGCCAAATTTCGAATTACTATTTCTTCACCCCGATGAAGGGTAAAATCACTACGCTGTTTAATCCCGGCGAGCGACATTTTGGAATCGACATTGTGGCACCGCGCAACGAGGCGGTAAAAGCTACGCTGGATGGCACGGTGGTTTTTGCCGGCTGGACATCCGAGTTCGGACATGTGATTCACATTCAGCACGCCAACAACCTGGTTTCGGTATACGAGCACAACGCGGTTCTGCTGAAAAAGGAAGGTGAGGTAGTAAAGGCGGGTGAGGCCATCGCCATTACGGGCAATTCGGGAGAGCTGAGCACGGCTCCGCATTTGCATTTTGAGTTGTGGTTTGATGGCGACCCGGTTGACCCCAGAGATTTGATGGTGTTTTAAGAGCCATGCGCAACCATCGGGCATTTTTGAATA
>CANHCM010000125.1 GCA_947459155.1 Bacteroidota bacterium
ACCTATGCGAACAGTCCACAGGAAATGGACGGTATTGTGGCGTCTTATTACCACTTGCTAAACTCGGTAATGAGTCATGAGGCCGGTCATTACCTGAATCTGGCGCATACCTTCAACTATCTGTTCGACTGCAGCAATCTGAACTGCCTCATCGACGGCGATAAAGTATGTGATACGCCGCCTGATATGACCAGTAATTTTTTCGATTGTGATCAGAATTCATGCAGCACCGAATTAGCCGATACCAGTGGCTTTAATCCTTTCAGCAGCGATCAGATGGATTCGCCCAATTACATGGATTACACGGAGTGTCCGCTGCTCTTCACGCCCGGTCAGGCCGAACGCATGGAGGCCACACTCACGCTGCTACGCTCCACACTTTTGCAGTCGAACGGATGCGGAGAAAATCCCGGTGGACCGATTCCGGTGGCGTCTTTCACCGTCGATAGTTCGTACTGTTTGGGAAGCGGAACGTATGGCTTTCAATCTACCAGCACCAATGGGCTTTACACGGCCTGGGATTTCAACAACGACGGCCGAACCGATGGTGTTGGCGAAAGCACTACTTACACGTTTAGCGAGCCGGGAACTTATCCGGTACGCATGACGGTCACCGGTTTTGGAGGATCAGACAGCGTGGTTCAGGTAATAAATGTAACAGTTTACCCCTCAGGCATTTACCCTATTACCAGCAATTTTTCCGGAATTCCCATCGACCCCATTCTGAACGACAAAGTAGCCTGTGAAGGCACCACCATTACTTTGTATGGCGAGCCCGGCATGAGCACTTATCTTTGGAGTAATGGCGCCACCACGCCCAATATCAGCTTTACCATCGACTCTACTGTGCAGGTTTCCCTTACGGTAACCGACAATTTGGGGCGAGAATTCAGGAGCTGCGATCCGGTTACAATTCGTGTCAATCCAAGGCCAACATTAACCATCACTACCGGTGCCGATACCATTGATTGTCAAGACCTAATGACCATCAGAATCATGCCCATACCTTATTGGAATCCATCCAGCAATACCTGGTACGACAGTGGGAATTGGTTATCCGAAAACCAATCTGCCTT
This sequence comes from Bacteroidota bacterium, assembly GCA_947459155.1. Taxonomy (GTDB): domain Bacteria; phylum Bacteroidota; class Bacteroidia; order M30B66; family M30B66; genus CAMCXT01. The sequence goes on from CANHCM010000125.1 coordinate 1,077, forward strand.
GGCCAGTGCAGGCTATGCCCCTGGCAGTCACGCAATTTGGTTAAACAACCACGTTGATCCGATTGGTTGTGTGACGAATTCTGATACCCTGAATTTCTTCGTGAATGATCCACCGCCTTTGCTCATCACCCAACAAGGGCTCGAGTTGCATCTGCCTTTCAAATGTCTCTACACGGTATGGTTTCACGACGGAAATGCATTGTCAATAAACGACAGTGTGATCACCGTTACTGCAAACGGCTGTTATTATGCCAGTTGTGCTTCATGTGGCTACTTTACTTCCGATACTGTGTGCATCACGAATGTTGGTTTGGCCGAGGCCACAGCCTCGGATGGCATCACGATTTACCCCAACCCATTCGGCTCCGAAACAACCATTTCATTCGAGCGGGAGCAAAAACAAAGTTCCCTGATAGTTCTCGATGCCATGGGTAAGTGTGTTTTGATGGAGAAAATTTCCGGAAAGCAATATCAACTCAACCTGGAAGCACTTCCAGCGGGTTTGTATTTTCTTCAAATCGATCAGGGTGAGGGAAGAATGCAATTTCGGAAATTGATAAGGACCTACTGAAGTTGAAGAATACCTTAGACGAGAAGCAATCCGGCGAAACTGCATGTTGAATACTGCGTGCGAGGAAGCTGGAGAGTCATTTCGGACTGAACAAATGGCTGAAATTCCAACTCTTCAATGGGAGAACAGCCTCAAAGAAAAACCTGAAACACTGCGATTTGAAAGGCACAGATGCTCTCTAAATCCTTGAATAAACGGGATCAGTGTTTCTCAGCAGGCTCTAAATGTACTCAAGGTCGGCTTTAAGCATCCAGCCTTCTTTGCCATCGGCAAGGCGAACGCGCACCCATTCGCCAATTTCGTCGATCTGGCGCACGGTGCTGCCGGCATGCAAAATAAACAAGCCTGTACTGCTGTTTACAGGGGCCGACTTTACCGACACGCTACCCGCAAAAACTACGGCCTGTTTGGTGTTAAAATGCTCGTTCCAGGCGTGGAAGGCGGTATACAAGGCGAAGATACCGAGCAGCAGTCCGGCCAAGCCTCCGTAAAAGCCCATCTTTCGGAGCGCTAATCGTTTTCCGGCCAAAAAGAAGGCCCAGAAAACAGCCGATAGACTTAGGAAAAACAGGCCTAATATGGCCCAGGTGTCAGTATGCAAGGCGTCGCGCAGTCCCCGGTACCAGCGTATGTAAAAGAGTTGTGGAACGGGCTCAATCTTGTCTTCGATACGGGTGCGGGCCAGGCGAAGGTTATACTCCACATCTTCGTCGTGAGGAGCCTCGCGCAGCGCCCGTTCGTAGTTGAGGATGGCGCTGGGGGAATCGTTAAGTTTGTAATAGGCATTGCCGAGGTTGAAATAGACTTCGGCAGCATACACCCTATGTTCGGCCATGATTTGCTCATAAAACGTGGCCGCCTTACGAAAATCGCCTTGCTGGTAGGCCTTTGCTGCATCTTTAAACAACGACTCCGGCGACAAGCCTTTTGCGCCCAGTGCCAACAACAGCAGTAGAATTGATATGCTCGTTCTCATGCTTTTAACTGGTTTTCGATATTCTGAATGATAGTAGATGCCTCCTCGTACATAGCCGTAAGGTCATCAGCCGCCCCCGGCGCAAAACGGGCAAACTCGCAGCGGTTGAGGGTGAGCATAAGCCGTTCGATGTGCGCATCGTCGACGCTCCGGGCTGCCAGCAACTCTTTAACGCGCGCCTGGGTAAGCTGGGCTACGGGAATTCGGAGTTTGTCGGAAAGGTAGCCATACAAAGCCCTGTAAACCTCCACATAGAAGGCATCGGTTTGTTTGGCCTGCATAAGTTCCTGCGCGTGGCGTAGACGCTTTCCGGCTTGAGAACCCGCTTCACGCGTGCGGTAAAATGCCGCATTGCCTGCCCGTTCGAGCTGACGTCGGCGCCAGAGCAAAAACACCAAAAAGCCCAACAGTGGAAGTGCGAGGCAGAGGTAAAATCCGGTGCTCAAAAAGAAGAGGTCGAATTCCTGCGCCGAGAAGCTGGGAACGGCCACACGGATGTATCGAATGTCGTCGCTGAGTTGCTTGGGTGTGGCACCGGCTTTCCGACTGCCGGCTACGGGGTCGCCGCTGCCTTTGGCCACCTTGAGCGTGAGGGCAGGAATGGTGATGGTTTCGTAGGTTTTTTTGTCGGGGTTGAACCAGGAGAAGCCAAATGGCCCGAGGCTGTAATCGCCGCCGGCACGGGGAATAATCAGGTATTCGAAATTGCGGGTTCCGGTCATTCCAGCGCTCGAAACGCTAATCTCATCTTTGATTTGAGGGTCGTACACCTCCAGTTCGGAGGGCAGCTCGAGCAGCGGTGGCTCCATGAGCTTAAGGTTGCCTTTGCCACTCACGCTGATGCTAAGGGTTGCAGCATCGCCCGAACGAAGCTGGTCGCGGTCGAGCTTAACCGCAAAGTCGAGATTGCCGACAGCGCCGTTAAAATTGGCCGGCTTGCCCGCCAGGTCTGGATTTTTAACATCAACGGCAACGGGCGCACTTTTAATTTTGAGCTCAACATCGCGGTATCCGCCACCAAAGAACTGGTCCCAAATGTTGCCACTATTGGTCCTTTGCCGAACGAGGCACGAAAGCTCCATGGAGGGAATTTCGAGCCGTCCGCTTTTCTGGGGGAAGAGCAGCACCTTCTTGATTTCTGCGGTGAGGTATTCCTTGCCATCGAAGGTTTCGCGCACGCCATTGGCTCCTTTGGCAATTTGAATGTCTTCGGAGTAAAAGCCGTTGAACGTAGGCATTTTCAGCAGCTCGTAGTTGAGCTGTGGGTAACGTGAGAAGAGCTTGTAAGTAACCAGAATCTGGTCGCCCACCCAAGTATTGGTTTTCGTTACAATGGCTTTTACAAAGAGCTCCTCGCCTCCTCCATTGGGGGCATTGCCTTTGTTGGCCTGGGCGGGGCTGGCGGCCTTGCCGGGATTACTTGTCGTGCCTTTGGTAATTTCGATTTCGAGGTTGTTACTTTTGATTTCGCCATTGCCTACGCGCACCTTCGCCGGACCAATGCTAAACTTGCCGGTTCGCTTACCGGTAATGATAAAGGAGAAGCTGAGACTCTGCGTCATACGCCCGTTGATGATTTGGGTACTCATCATCTGCTGCGGCCCCATGAGCACGTTAAAATCGCCAAGGTTCGGAGCTGTAAATCCGGAGGCATTGGCGTTGATGCTGTAAGTGATTTTTATCTGTTCACCTTCGGCAGCCTTGGTTTTTGAGGCAGTCGCTTCGAACCGAATTTCCTGGGCATTGAGTGAAAGGATGCCCATCAAAAACACCAGAATTACGCTAAGCATTGCTTTCATATTCCTTGCATTACCAGTTTTTACCGCTTGCCGCAACGCCTTCCTTTCCATCGCGCTTGTCGGTTTTCTTTCTTAACTCCTTCTCTGCCCGGTTGAGGGCATCGAGCATTTGCTCGGCCTCGTCGCGGTTGAGCTGCTGCCTTTGAGGCTTTTGCTCTTGTTTTTCAGGCTTTTCCGGCTTTTGCGCCTGATTCTGCTGGGGTTGTTGCTGTTGCTGCTGTTGCTGTTGCTGCTGTTTTTTTTGTTGTTGCTGTTGTTGCTGTTGCAGCTTTTTTAAGGCATACGAAAGGTTATAGCGGGTATCTTCGGCCTTTGGATCGTGCTTGAGGGCCTCTTTGTAAGCCTCAACACTCCCGCGATAGTCCTTTTCCTCGAGGCGACTGTTGCCCAGATTATGGTAAAACTGCGATTTAAGCTGAGGATCGGTAATGTTCTCCGTAAGGCTGTCGAGGGCCATGCCGGCCTCTTTGTAGCGCTTCTGTCGATAAAGGCTGTTGGAGAGGTTGTAGCGCGCCTTCCAGGCCTGTGGATCCTTCTCTAGGGCCTTTCGGTATTCGATTTCGGCCTCCTCAAACTTACCGTTTTCGTAGAGCTCGTTTCCCCGCCGAATATGATCGTTGGCCCGTTGAGCCATCAGCCCCGGCGCCCAACAAAGGAGCAGCAAAAGTGTAAAGTGTAGCTTCCCTTTCATGCTTCTTGTTCTTTGGTTTTTTGAAACAAATCGACCCGCTTGGAGAAGGCGCTTCGGCGCTCGGGCAGGAGCAATTCAATGAGCATCACCAACAAGGCGAAGCCGAGGAAGTACTGGAAACGGTCTTCGTAATCGGTGAAGGCCTTGCTGCCAAGCTCGGCTTTCTGCATCGAGTTGATGTGATCGAATAGCAACTCAAGTCCGACGTCGGAATTGCTCGCCTGAATGAATTTCCCTCCGCCTTCGCGGGCTACTTCGGCCAAAATTGAGGGATTCATCCGCGAAATGACGGTAGTTCCGCTTTCATCGGTCAGATAGCCTTTGCTGCCACTCTCAAAAGTGATGGGTATGGGTGCACCATTCTCGCTTCCGATGCCGATGGCATGAACGTAAATACCTTTCTCCCGGGCCAGCCGCGCGGCTTCACGGGCATCGTCTTCGTGGTTTTCTCCATCAGAAATTACGATGATGGCCCTGTTTCGCTGTGTGCTTTGGGGCAGCGACTGAACTCCAAGTTCAATGGCGGCTCCCACTGCGGTTCCCTGCGTGGTGATGTTCTCGGTGCTAACCCCCGAAACAAAGAGCCGCGCCGCTGCATAATCGGCGGTGAAAGGCAATTGAAGGTGGGCCTCTCCGGCAAAAATCACCACAGCCAAACGGTCGTCGCCCAGCCTGTCGATTAATCTTACGATGGCCTGTTTGGCCCGCTCGAGGCGGCTCGGCCGGATGTCCTGCGCGAGCATTGAGTTAGATACGTCGAGGGCAATAACCAAGTCAACGCCCTTGCGCTTTACTTCTTCATAACGTGAGCCGATCTGCGGGTCGGCAAGGCCTACCACCAGTGCCAACCAGGCAAGGGCCATGAGAAAAAACTTCAATTTTACCCGGGTATTGGAACGGTCGGGCATCAGTCGGTTCACCAAAGCGTCGTTACCAAAGCGGGCAATGGCTTTCTTTTTCCAGTTCAGCCTCGACCAAAACAAGACGCCGAAAACGGGAAGGAGCAGCAATCCCCACAAAAAAACCAGATAGGCAAATTTGAACATAGTCTATGGTATGGATCGCATCAGGGTGTTTCGTAAAAACCATTCAAGCATAAAGAGAAAAACCGCGAGCAAGGCAAAGGGCCAAAACTCCTCCTTCTTCTTCCGAAACTCGGTCGACTCGAATTTGGTTTTCTCCATCTCATCAATTTTTCGGTAAATCTCCTTCAACGCTTCGTTGTTGGTTGCTCTGAAATACTGAGCGCTGGTCATCTCGGAGATTTGCTTCATCAAGGCATCGTCGATCCGCACTTCGGCATAGTCGAAGGCGAAGCGGCCATCGGGGTAGCGATACACCGGCGAGTAAGCCATTCCGCGGGTTCCTACACCAATCGAATACACCCTCACTCCGTAAAGTTGGGCAATTTCGGCGGCTGTGAGGGGCGAAACGCTTCCTGCATTGTTCTCACCATCGGTAATGAGAATGACCACTTTCGACTTGGCCTTGCTCTCTCTTAAACGGTTTACTGCGGTGGCCAAACCCATTCCGATGGCGGTGCCTTCAGGTAAAAAGTCGGGCTCCACGGCCATCAGCAGGTTTTTCAGTACCGAATGGTCGATGGTTAGTGGGCACTGGGTATAGGCTTCGCCCGAAAAAATCACCAGACCGATACGGTCGTTTGGGCGGTTGTTGATGAAGTCGAGGGCTACGTTTTTCGCGGCTTCCAGTCGGTTTGGCTTAAAATCCTGAGCCAACATACTTGGCGAAAGGTCCATCGCCAGCACAATGTCGATGCCTTCTGCCGATAAATCCTGCCACGAGAGCCGAGTTTGAGGTCTTGCCAATGCCACAATCACGGCCGAAAAGCAAAGCATGCGCAGGATGAAAGGCAGGTGAATGAGGCGTACCAGGGTGCTTTTACCGCCGTGGAGCAGTCCAGACATTCCTGAAATCCTCAGCTCCGGCTTGTTCCTTCGTCCTTTGCGGATGTACCAGAACACCAGAATTGGGATGAGCAAAAAAAGCAGGAACATCCAGGGTTGTTCGAACTGAATGTCGCCAAAATTGGGGATGCCCAAGTTGCTAAAATCAAACATCAGCAGCCTCCTTTCCGGGTTCCGGAGCCGCCGACTGTGGCCTGGTGAGCTCGACAAACTGGCGGCACAGCTGAATGCTTAGCTCATGCTCTGATGGCAGTGCTTGTCCTTTGGCAAACTTCACCAGATCGGCCAGCAGCAGCACTCTGCGCATGGCATCGAGGGCTTCCGGTGTAACAGAAGCGTTACGGAGCATAAGGAGAATTTCGTCGGATGTTGATTCCGGTGCCGGCAGTTTTAGCTGGGCTTCGATGTAATTCCGCATCACATCGGTGATGGCCGAATGGTAGGCCTTCTCTTTACCCTGTCTCCACAAGGCTTCCTGTTGAATGGCATTGAGGGCATTCAAGGCCAGTTCCCAGGCCGGTATCGAAGGGACATCAGGCTTGGCCACCACCACCGGCTTTTTATTCTTCTGAATGCGGCGCCAAACGAGGTAGATGATTATGACTAAAAGAATGGCCAGTCCAACATACACGAGGTATTGCCAATAGTCGGGAGGCACAGTTGCCAGTCCGCGGATGTCTTTGATGGCCTTCGTGGTATCTACGCGTTCTACCAGAACTTCAATGCTGAGGGCATCGGAAACAATCGATTGAGT
>CANHCM010000126.1 GCA_947459155.1 Bacteroidota bacterium
CCGCTTTTTTGTTGATGCGCTTTGACAACGGTAAAGGCATCTGGTTTCGTTTTCACGATCCTAAAACCCTGGAAGTAGGCGAAGGGAAAAAAGCGTATCAATTTGGGATAAACGACATTGATGAAGTAATTGTGCATTATCAATCCATTCATAGCGGCTACACCTCCCTTAGGCTTTCGAGTGAATCGGCATTTATGCGGAGCCTCTCAGGGCAGATTATGCGTAAGCTCATGGATGCGCCCGAATTAATTCCATCTTCCATTACGTTTATTCTTAAAACTGAACAGGCCTATACCCTACCCTTGCGCTATCTGGAGCAAAGCAACGCAGGTATTGAAGGTATAACCTCGCACGAAATTGAGTTCTACTTTGCCTACTGGCTAAAATCGAACGGCTTTCAATTTGAATTGGCAGAGAGCGATGAAGATGCGGGCGATTGGCGGGCGAAATTATGAATAATGCGTATATGCCGATTTTTTCAATCACGCTCAAAGCACGATATTGAAAATTTTTTGGAAAAAGTGAAATCATAATAAGCGTTAATTAACGAAATACATCTTCACTTTGCCCTTGCCCTTTGCTCCGATCTCGCCACGGTATTCGCATTTAAACTTGTCTTTCACCAACTCATAAGTAGTTTCAGAAATATTCACTTTGCCAATTTCTCCAGAACTTTCCATTCGCGATGCTGTGTTCACAGTATCGCCCCATACATCGTATTGGAATTTGTGAATTCCTACAACACCTGCAACCAAAGGACCGGAATGAATTCCCAACCTTATTTCCAAATAAGGCAAATTCTGCTCAACCCGTTTTAATTTTTCTTTTCTAACAAATTCTACTATTTCCAATGCTGCTGAAACAACATCTGAGGCATGTGCAAAATTCGGTTCAGGCACTCCACCTACAGCCATATATGCATCTCCAATAGTTTTAATTTTTTCTACTTTGTGTTTTGCTACAATTTCATCAAACGATACAAAATAATGATTTAATTCAGCCACCAATTCTTGAGGCTGCATCACGCTGGCCCATTGAGTAAACTCTTTAAAATCGGTAAATAAAACTGTAGCTGATTCATACAATCGGGCTTTTGCAGACCCATAAACTTTTAACTCCTTTGCCGTTTCAAAAGGTAAAATATTCAGCAATAAAGACTGACTTCTGTTTTGTTCAAGTTTAATACGATTTCGCTGCACTAAAATTATAGATGCGATTATTAATGCAAAGATAAATGCAACAACAAAAACATTCCGAATAATTTGTTCCTGCCTGATATCCTGACTTGCCTTGATAGATTCTATTTGCCTTTCTCTTTCTGAGGCAAATGTTTTTTGATCGAAATCTGATTTTAACTGTTGCTGAATGACAATCCTGCTTAATTCCTCTGCATTTAATTTTGACTTTGAATCGAAAAAAGCATCACTCATTCGTATTGCGTCCTCATAGCGGCGTTGCTTTTTATATTCATTGTATAAAAGGTTGCTTGCCATATTCACCAAACGGGTAGCTCCCAGATCACTGGCTTCTTCAAAAGCATCAACAAGTAAAGGCATTGCTTCTGCATTCTTTCCGATTTCCAATAGGCTGTTTGCAAGCAATATTTTTGTGCTCAATGTCCCAATTACATCCCCTACATCAGTTCTTAATTTTAATGCCTTTTCAAAGTATCCTATAGCTCTGTGAATATTTCCATGTAGCGCCTGAATTTCTCCCAGATTATTCACAGCCAGACCCAATAACTTAGTATTTCCATTTTTCCGGCAAAGTTTTTCGGCTATCCTGGTAAAGTACCATGCAGAGTCCAAAACACCCGAATCAAAATAACTACTACCCAAATTTATTGCAGTATGTGCAATGTTGGCTTTGTCCCCCTGGTAAATTCTTATTGTATAGGCCAACCACAAATATTTTCTGGTTAATTGATGCAATCCGATGTCGGAATAAATATTACTAATGTTTGTTAATGTTTTAGGTATATTAAGTTCTTGCTTTAGGGCAATCTGATTGGCTAAAACGAGTTCATAATGCACGAGAGCTTCACGGTAGTTACCCATTTGGTAGTATGTGCCGGCAATGTTCCCATAACAACTATTCAATAATTGAGTGTCATTCAGAGAGTCCGCAATATGAATTGCATCTTTTAATTCTGCAACAGATGCCTCAAATGCCCCGGTAAACATGCACGCGATGGCTTTCTGATTTATCAGCTTTACAAGATGTTTGAAATGCTTTCCCTTTCGAGCAATCGGTAACAATTCATCGGCAAAAACGATTGCACTATCCGGGTTCTTTGATAAATAAAACTCTGAAATCACGAAGATACCTGATTTAAGACGTAGTGTATCATGCAGAGATGAATTCCTTAAATCTAAGATCAGAGAATCTTTTAAGCTTGCTTGAGCCAATAATACCATAGGATTCAGCAGGAAGAGCAAGAATAGAAAGTGCATTATGGGATTATAAATGAAAGGTAATAAAATGTATGACCGGACATAATTTAGTAAATTAAATTTGTTCCTAATAATATAGTAGACTGATTTAATAGCAGCCAATTTATAAGATAAATGATTGATTTGTTTGGCTTCGGTTGCCATCTTCAAAAATCAAGATCTCATAGTTGTCCGATGGCCATCCCTGCACATCAATATCGAGTGGATAGTCATATTCACCTGCGGTGCAAGCTACATTGTTCTGCAGCGTTTTAACTAAAACTCCTGTTTTAGAACGAATTTGAACCGTTACCAGCGAATAATGCGAAACCCTGAATTTAATACTACCGCTTACCCGCAGGTGTTTGTTTTGAAAAACCGAAGTGTCCTGCATATCATATTGAATACAATACCAGGGAACCGGCTTCTTTAGTTTTTCAGCTAGCCACTTTTTTAGTGCATAAGAAGATCCCATTTTCTGCGAACAAATAGAAGCTAGTGGATGCTTATCCGAAATTACCCAAACAGAGCTTTGAATATCTGCCGGCAGATAGTTTCCTTGAGATACAAATGCGGCCAGCATACCTAAACCATCGCGATCAAGGTACCCTTTTTCAAATCGTGTATTTTTTGACGGCGACATTTTCTTGGCCCGACAGCAAAAGGCGAATAAGGAATTCTGACTTTCTTCACGCGGCGAAACTTTAAAATACAAGGCGCGCATAACAATTAAATCCTGCATAAAGCTGCTATCGCAAACAAGGACTCGTCCCGGTTCGATGTAAATTCTTACGGTATCGCCAGAATTGTTTTTTACCGAAAGATTTAGACAATATCCTGAATGGCCTCCAAGGCTCGTAAGTTTGAACTCAATCCCATCATTTAATGCAAGATCATCAAGTGTTAGGGAATCATTTGAAAGACCTAGGACAGCTGTAGTCGAAATCAGCTGAAAGCCAAGCAAAACCGATAGTAAGAAAGTTTGATTCATTTTGCCGGATTTATTTTAGTAACGCAGTTTGCTCCTTTTCAGGTATACCTGCAAAGCTAAAATGTACCTTATACTTTGTTGAATGAACGAATGTCAGATTTACGGGCGCTTCGATCATTCATTCTTGCAGAAATGTTAAAACAAAATTATCTGCGCCAGGGATTGCAGTGGAAAACCCGCAGGTTTGCGTAGCCGCGCGAAGCCAAACGAGGATTTGTAACGGAAAGCCCGCCCGGGCGCCCAAAATACATCAGACCCGTTGATGCGAAGCCACCGCGCCCCCTTTCAACTTTTAACTTTCAACTTTCAACTGGATCAATCCAGCTTCAACACCGCCATGAAGGCCGACTGTGGGATTTCGACCGAGCCTACCTGGCGCATGCGTTTCTTCCCTTCTTTCTGCTTCTCGAGAAGCTTACGTTTCCGCGAAATATCGCCGCCATAACACTTGGCCGTTACGTCTTTGCGCATGGCTTTTACGGTTTCGCGGGCAATTACCTTCGCGCCAATCGCCGCCTGAATGGCGATTTCGAATTGCTGGCGTGGCAACAGCTCCTTGAGTTTTTCGCAAATCTTCTTGCCGAATTCGTAGGCGTTGTCGCGGTGTATGAGCGACGACAAGGCATCAACCTGCTCGCCGTTGAGCAGCAAATCGAGCTTTACAAGGTGCGAAGCCCGGTAGTCGATCATGTGGTAATCGAACGAAGCGTAGCCGCGTGAAATGGTCTTGAGCTTGTCGTAAAAATCGAATACAATTTCGCCGAGCGGCATCTCGAAAATGAGCTCTACGCGGTCGGTGGTGAGGTAATTCTGGTTGATGAGGATGCCCCGTTTTTGGATGCAGAGCGTCATGATCGAACCAATGTATTCGCTTTTGGTGATGACCTGCGCGCGGATATAAGGCTCCTCTACCCGATCGAGTTTTGATGGATCGGGCAAATCGGATGGGTTGTTAACGAGCAACTCTTCGCCTTTGGACGTGAACGCGTGGTACGACACGTTGGGTACGGTGGTAATTACGGTCATGTTGAACTCCCGCTCCAAACGCTCCTGAATGATTTCCATGTGCAGCATACCGAGGAAGCCGCAGCGGAAGCCAAAGCCCAGTGCAGCAGAGCTTTCGGGCTCGAAGGTGAGGGATGCATCGTTGAGCTGCAGCTTCTCCATCGAGTAACGCAGCTCTTCATAATCTTCAGTATCAACCGGATAAATACCCGCAAATACCATCGGTTTTACGTTTTCAAAACCTTCGATTGCGATATCACAAGGGCGCTCCACATGGGTAATGGTGTCGCCCACCTTCACTTCGCGGGCTTCCTTGATGCCTGAAATCAGGTAACCAACATCGCCGGCACTGACCACGTTTTGCGCTTCAGGCTTTAACCGAAGCCAGCCAATTTCATCGGCGAAATACTCCTTGCCGGTAGCCACAAACTTTACCCGTTCGCCTTTGCGAATGGTTCCGTTCATGATTCGGAAGTATGCATAAATTCCTCGGAATGAGTTGAATACCGAGTCAAAAATCAAAGCCTGCAAGGGGGCTTCCGGATCGCCCTTGGGGGCCGGCACACGCGCCACGATGGCCTCGAGAATGGCATCCACGCCCAGACCTGTTTTACCTGAAGCGGGAATAATCTCTTCGCGTTTGCAGCCAATCAAGTCCACGATTTGGTCTTTTACCTCTTCGGGCATGGCTCCGGGAAGGTCCATTTTATTGAGCACCGGAATAATTTCCAGATCGTGCTCTAGGGCGAGGTAAAGGTTCGAAATTGTTTGAGCCTGAATACCTTGCGATGCATCTACAATGAGCAGCGCACCTTCGCAAGCCGCAATCGAGCGCGATACCTCGTAGGAGAAATCCACGTGGCCCGGCGTATCGATCAAATTGAGGTGATACTTCTGACCGTCAAGGGTATAATCCATCTTGATGGCCTTCGATTTAATGGTAATTCCACGTTCACGCTCAAGGTCCATGTCGTCGAGCACCTGAGCCTGCAAATCGCGTTGCGAAACCGTTTTGGTGTATTCCAGCAGACGATCGGCCAGGGTTGATTTTCCGTGGTCGATATGGGCGATGATGCAAAAATTCCGGATATTCTTCATGAGTGGCGCAAAGATAGTTGAAAAGCCCTCGTGTTGGAGGACTGAAAACGATGAACGAATCAGCAGCCACGATGTTCACAAAATCGAGGTTTAAAGGGCGATACAGTCCCAATTTCCGGAGTATTGCACAACTTCGGTTTTTGGATTTTTAAGGGGCCGGCCGCCACAACAGCTTCCCGGTTTTGCCTCATCCTCTCGGGTGGCGCCGCGCTTTCCGCTTATAGTCCGCGTAGAGGCGGCACAATAAGCCGCCCCTACACGGGCTATCCGCTGCAATCGCTGCCGGGAAGACTCCTCCTTCTTGCATCTACTCTTTCGAACCCTTTAAAATTCCCGGAAACAAGAGCTGCACACCTTATTGGTCTCTCGTAGATTGGGAGTTTACACGCATTCCTGATACACCTCAACAGCACGTAATTTTCCACCAAATAAAAGGTGAGCTGTCAGGCCGAACAGACTGCAGCGAAACAGAACTCGTTCCCCATCATTAAATACTAATAATGTTATTCTTACAAGCTATTCATGAAATCCAATGACTTTGTCATGAAATGTAAGCAAGGCTAATTATCGTTTCCGCTACTAGCAGTCACAGGGACTCCATCAACCTTTGAGAGATGTTGAGTGAAAAGATTTACAACCACAATAAAACCTGAAAGCACTGCCCGTTGAAGCATATTTCAACTCAATACTTCTGTGAATTGACCGATGCGACGAAGCACTCTTTCCGGAATCTACACCCACCGCAGTTTTCGTACTAACTCATTTCCGATGTTTTTCCTCATTAATCTTTATCAATTAGTCGAGACCTATGCCTGTAAATCGCGTTGCGACAAACCTTTGGTGCATTCCGGCAGAAGGTCGGACATTCATGTTTTATCGTTCAAGCCTTTCCTTTTCATTTGGTTCTTAAAGGCTTTCCAATCACAATCACTTTCTGTAACGAAAGCCCCCTCCGTCGCCCATATTGAAGCGCACAAATATTTCGCTGGCCCCAAGTGGATTTGAGTTACTCGATAGTCTTGAATATGTGAAATCGTAAGCATATCCAACCGAAAAACGATCCCAGTCGATCATTAGCTTACCGATGAAGGAATCTTTTACGCGCGCAAACAAACCCAGCGAAATCGACAGGGGAAGTTCAAATCCGGTATAATTGCTGCCTTTGTTAAAGCTGTAACGGTAGTTGGTTCCCAACAAAAGCTGCGAAAAGTTTCCCTGACGCTGATAATACACACCTGGTAAAAAGGCTCCACTTGTGCCGTAAACCGAAATATCAGCATTAATAAAACCGGTATAGCGAACCGGCAAACGCTCCGTTTCCAGATCAATAAATGAATTGTTGGGCCTGGTTAAATGGTAGGCGGCAATCCCCACGTTCACCCTCTTATCCACATTTTTTGCCATGGCCTTCACCTTCTTCTCGAAAGTGTACAGCACTCCGGCCCCTAAATCGAAATACCCAAAATTCTGGTTGGAAAAGTCCTCCCCGCTCGGAAGCGCCCCGTTATAGCCTACCCCGTCAAACTGCGATGCCCAGCGACCTTCCATGTTATCGAAAGAGCGTATGGCATAGCCCCCATTGATGGCTAAGCTCAACCGATTCTTTGAATCAATTCGGATATGGTCGGCAACTGCAAGTGAAACAGAATTGGTGGCCATACCCATCTCCCCAATCCGGTCGTTGAAAAACTGAACTCCAAGTGCCAGAAAATTCGTTTTACTGGTGTTATCCTCCGTAACGCGCGCATCAAAAGAAGCCATCGCCGTTCGAAAAGAGCTACCCAGCTGCCCCCATTGAGTGCGATAGGCCAAATTGGCCTGAAGGGGAGAATTAGCGCCCGCCAGTGCAGGGTTCAAAATGAGTGGTGCATATTCAGTGTTAGAAAAATGAATATCCTGTGCCTGCAAGGTTAGCGTATTCACTGCCAGTGCAATAGAAAGGTAAAAAGCGTTTTTCATTTGTGTTATTTGACTAAAGTTATTGTTCCAGTTTTATTGGTTTCCGAACCGTTGATTTGCTTTATGAATAGATTGAAGGCATAAGTTCCTGTTGCGGCTTCGCTTCCTTTAAATGTTCCGTCCCAGCATTGTGAAATATCCTCCGATTCAAAAATCTTTTCACCCCAGCGGTTGTGAATTACCAGTTTAAATTGCTCCACACAGTCGCTGAAGATA
>CANHCM010000127.1 GCA_947459155.1 Bacteroidota bacterium
AGGATGAGGATGGGTTGAGCAGGTTGGCTAACCTCAACCGTATCCATAAGCACACAGCCGTTGGCATCGGTAATTTCAAACGGATACCATCCGGCCGTTAGGCCAGAAAGCTGGAAGGCTGTTGCCCCGGTTTCCCAGGCAATTTGTAAGCTGCCAGTACCTCCACCGGCTGTAATCTGCACCGAGGCATCGGCGAAGCCATAACAGCTAGCCGGAATCATTTGAGCAGTTTGGGTGATGGCCGCGGGCGACTGAACGCTGAAGTTCTGCGTGGCCGCGCAACCCGCAGCATCTGTAACAGTCACGAACTGCAATCCGCTGTTAAGCGCCTGCGCCAAAAGTCCGCTCTCATTAGAGCTCCACTGCACCGAAAAAGGTGGTGTTCCTCCGGTTACCTGAGCCTGTGCTGAGCCGTTATTAAGTCCGAAGCAGCTGGTGGCCTGAATATTCACCACATTCACCGTAATGCCATTGGGCGAAGGCACTGATACCGTTCTGCTCAATAAGCATTGAGCTGCATCGCGAATCTCAATGATGTGCTGCCCAGCCGTTAAGCTGCCAAAGAAAGGATTGTTTTGAAATGCGCCCCCATCGAGCGAATACTGGTAGGGTGCCGTTCCGCCCGAAGCACTGAACAACAATGAACCGGTAGAACCGCTGCACGACGAAGGCGTAACCGTCCACGTAAAGCTGATGGAGTCGGGTTCGGTAATCAATACTGTTGATGAAGCGGTACAGCCCATCGCATCGCTCACCGCAGCGGTGTAGCTTCCGGCCGACTGCTGGCTGAGGTCTTCGGTCGTATCGCCCGTATTCCAAACGATGGCATACGGAGCAGTGCCTCCACTAACGGCTAAATCGAGTGTGGCATCAGAGGCATTGAAACAACTTACCGGACTGCTTTGAATGCTGGCCGAAAGGGCCGTTGGTTGAGTAAGCACCACCGATCCGCTTTGAGTACATCCGGCAGCATCGCTCACCGAATAGGTAAGCAATCCGGCCGAAAGGCCCGACAAGCTCATTCCACTCTGACTGTTACCCCAGGTTGCCGTGTACGGCGCGATGCCTCCCGACACTTGAAGATACGCTTGTCCGTCGTTTCCTCCAAAGCAACTTACCGCCACTATCGAATCGCTTACGACCAACAGTGGTGGTGGTATCATCGAAATGGTGCGACTCAGCGTGCAGCCGTTCCAATCGCTCACATTCACGGTGTAGGCACCCGAACCTAATCCACTCACGCTCGCCCCACTGGCTCCATTCGACCATGCATAGCTGTATGGTGCGGTGCCGCCGGTAACAACTATGCTTGCAGTGCCATTGCTGCCACCGTTGCACGAAATGGGCGTGGTCGTTACCACTGCGGCCATGGTATTAGGCGCTGTGAGGGTGATAACCTCCGAAGCCGTGCAGCCCGTTGCATCGGTAACAGTAACGGTGTAGGTGCCCGCCGCCAAACTACTCACGTTGGCCGTGTTTTGTCCCGACGACCAGCTAAACTGGTAAGGAGCCGAACCACCCGTTGCCGAAGCCTGAATGGCTCCCGTTGTGCCGCCGAAACAGGCGATTTGCTGGGTTACATTTGTGGTGAGCACGGGTCCGTTTTGCGAATTGACCACAGCATTGCCTTGCACACTGCAGCCGTTGGCATCGGTAACCGTTACCTGATAGGTACCCGCAGCGAGTCCACTCAAACTGCTGGTGGTTTGGGCCGGACTGGTATTCCAACTGTAGGTGTAAGGCGACTGTCCGCCCGAAACTACCACCGCAGCCGTTCCATTCGATGCTCCACAGGAGGCCTCCGTCGCACTTAGGCTCAGGCTCATGCCGCTCGGTTGGGTGAGCGTTGCACTGGCCGAGGCGCTGCAACCGTTCGAATTGGTGGCTGTTACCGTGTATACACCGGCATTCAATCCGTTAATACTGGGCGTTGTTTGTCCGCTGCTCCAGGCATACGTGTAGGGTGCTCCACCGCCACTCACCACCGCAATGGCCGATCCGTTGGCCGCTCCAAAGCAAGAAAGGTTGGTGGCGTTTATGCTCACCGTAATTCCATTCACCACGTTCAAGGTGCCGGTTTGAGTAGCCGTGCATCCATTCGCATCGCTTACTGTTAATGTGTAAGCTCCGGCATTTAAACCAGTGACTGAGGCTGTGTTTTGTCCGCTGCTCCAGCTGTAGGTATAGGGTGATGTTCCGCCACTCACATTGGCCGAAATGCCTCCCGTTGGGGTGCTGCAAGTGGGCTGGGTAACATTGAGGTTTAACTGCAAAGGCGAAGGCTGAGTAATTGTTGTGTTACGCGTAACGGTGCAGCCCGCCGCATCGGTAATGGTAACCGAAATAGCTCCAGGTCCAAGATTACTCACCGCTGCCGTAGTGGCTCCATTGCTCCAGGCATAGCTGTATGGCGGCGTACCGCCGGATGCACTTAAGCTTGCACTGCCATTCGCAGCGCCCGAACAGGAAATTGCGGTAGCATTCAGGGTAGCCGTAAGCACGGGTGGAATGTTAATGGTAAAGTTCCGGTTTTGGCTGCAGCCATTGTTATCGGTAATCACCACCGTATAACTACCATTGGCTAAGCCCGTTACCGATGATGCTGTACCGCCCGAACTCCATGAATACGTATATGGTGCCGAGCCTCCGCTCACACTTACCGAAGCCGAGCCTGTAACTGCACTGCACGAGGGTGGAGCCACATTTACCGTGGCATTTAAAGCTGTTGGCTGGGCTATGTTAAACGATTGCGTGGCGCTACAGCCCGAAGCATCGGTAACAGTTACAGTGTAGCTGCCTGCGGCCAGTCCGCCTACGCTTGCACCCGAACCACCATTGCTCCAGGCGTATGTGTAAGGAGCAGTTCCGCCCGTTGTAGCGGCCGATGCACTGCCCGTTGCCGCTCCGAAACAAGTGGCATTTTGTGGATTTACATTGAGGGTTAAAGCCCCACCGGAGCTCACCGTTACATTGGCCACCGTTGAACAGCCGGCCGATGAGGTTACTGTAACACTGTAGTTGCCGGCCGCCAGCCCGGTAGCCGTTGCCGTGGTTTGACCGTTGCTCCAGGCGTAGGTGTAAACGCCGGGTACCGCAGGCGTAACCGAGGCCGTACCGTTGTTGGCTCCGCAAGAAGCCGGAGTGGTTGAGGTGCTTACGTTAAACCCATTCAGGGTAATGCTTTGAATTAAGGTGTCGTTGTAGCAACCGAGGTTCAACACCAAACGCACCGAATAGGTGCCCACCGCGCTAAAGGTATGCGAGGGGTTTAGCAAGGTAGAGGTGTTGGAAGCTCCCGAAGCCGGGTCGCCAAAATTCCACTGCACCGACTGTATGGCGCTCGATGCACCGGCGCAGCTGTTGGCTGAGGTGCTCACCGATGGCGCAGCAAAACCTACATTCAGGCAGTTGGCCGTTGCCGTAAATGGCGGCGTTGGAGGTCTCAAATAAAAAGAGGCCATGTTGGGTAAGCCCACGCGAGAGGTACGCCCGGCAAGCGGGATGGCCCCATTCACAAATCCACAGCCCGCGCCGGCGGTGTTGGGATTGTTGATGACCGAAAGAAAGGCGGAATTTCGGGAGATATAAATACGTCCGTCAGGACCTAATTGCAGACTACCAATGATAGGACCTGTAGTGGCCACCACAAAACGACTGGCCACGATAGCCGCCGCATTGCCCGCGCAGAGGTTAAATTGTATAAGCGTACCCGGATTGGTGGCACCGTAGGCCATCCGCCCGTTGGGCGAAAACTCACAACCATATAAGCCTACATCGCTGGCCAAGGTGATGGCGTTGGAAACGACACCGGTTGAGTTGTTGAAATCGTAAGCCTCCATGCGGTTGGCGCCGCTGCCGGCAAAGCCGTAGTAACATGCCAATAAACGATTGCCATCGAGGTTGGCCTTGAGCTGCCCGTAGCCCGACTGTACAATTCCGGTCGGCACGATGCCTGCGTTACTCAGCACCGGAGTGGTGTTTAATCCCGCGGGTGTAAGCAGCCAAGTGCGGAAGGTGTTCGAGTTCCAGTCGTGACTTACAATCCAAATATCGCGGTTGTTACAGTGCCGCACCGCGCAGATTTTCTCGCACGAAGGCGTTTGCAGCGGAACGTTCTTGGTGGTGGTTACCGCGCCCAATCCGGCCGAAAGACTCATATCGACCACCGAATAACGGATTCCATTGGGCCCCACATCGGCATCGGCTGTGAAAATAAAGTAGCGGTTAGGGCTTAAGGGTTGTTGAACAATGATGGCACTCTGGGTTGAGGATGCATGTCCGGTGAGGCCCGTTCCATTGGTCATAACCAAATGGTTGGCATTCCACACTGTTACGCCATCGGTGTAAAAGAGCAGGTTACCTGCCTCGTCGGAAATCGATGCACAGCCTTCGGTGGTGACGAGAGCGCCGTTGGTGAGTGCTACGGGAGCTCCGGTGGCAAAAGATAATCCAGCCGTATTGCCGAAGTACCAGTTGTTAAACCGGCCTCCCTGGCCGAACGCCGCCAGCTGAATGCACAATAAGGCAATAGCCGTGAAAACAACATAAATGCTGCGGTTTGGAGTAGATTTACAGTGTTTTGTGGTGCGCATGCCGGAGCAGTACTGAATACTCCGAGAGTTTACGCGCAGGCTGCGCAGAGGTTTTTCGTATTTGTAAGAGAATGGAGCCCTTCATTACGTAGGCCCATGGCCTGATGACAACATACAAAATACTGATTGTATGGTATTTAAGCCTTAAATCAAACCCATTTAAGCCTATTTCTTGCAACACCCTCTCCCTGACACGGCGGCAAAATGACCAACAGATGTGAAAAGCGGCTGATGCTAAAGAAAGAAACCATCATCCCGAACATACTGAGCTTGCTTTAGGCTTCCACCAAGATAGAACTCAGGCTTTTCGTAAACATGTAAACTCAAGCATGGCTCTAAATGGGATTTCCCTTTTGAATGGATTGCATCTGCCCTTACAATTGATGCAGAACAAAAAACAGAATCAGGATTACAAGGATTAATCTCAGCCACCGCTGCTGGCGGGCTTTTCGCAAGTAGCCATCCTTTTTCAACTCCCAGGCAAATAAAACCTCAAGGATGTTCTTTGCAGGCCTAAATAAAAAGTCGAGCAGAGAATAGGAAGCCTGAGCTCGCTTCATTGCTTCAATGTCGTCCGACTTCCTCTTCAGATATTTGGCATGCATTAGTCTGTCATTGGGAACATTCCTTCGCTGCAATTCTGCCTTGGCTTCCTTTACAACATCAGGATTCCAGTCCTCTTCAGCCCCTACAATCTCCAGTAGTGCCTCTGTTGACCTTAGATTAATTTCTGGCTTATGCGCATGCATGGTGCTTCAAACCTATGTCATTTTCTTTTCAGGTCAAATTGGTTTTGCAAAAATTCAGCGCATGTTTGAATACTGAGAGAAAATATCATTCAGCCATTGCTTTCAAAAATAAATTCTCGTGAATAAAAACACTTTACGGAATTAGAATTTTGAGGCTCCAAAATCATCAAAAAGCCTTTCCTCAATTGAAAACCGAAAGAACTTACAATCTCTAACTGCTAATTCAAACTTCGATATTCAGAGGGTGTTTTACCCGTTTTCTGTTTAAAAAGCCTACTGAAATATTGTGGATATTCAAAACCTAAGAAATAGGCAATTTCTCCAACCGAGTTGTCGGTGTTGATTAATTTGTTTTTGGCCTCTTCAATCAGGAAATAATGAATGTGATCCTGAGCATTCATACCTGTTTCCTTCTTGAGCAGATCGCTTAAATAGCTTGGCGAAAGACACACGCCATCTGCTAAAAATTTAACCGTCGGCAAACCCGATTCTTTCAATTTTTCTGACTTAAAATAGTTCTTCAGCAGTTTTTCTATTTCTTCAATAGTATTCGAATTGGCGTTTTTCCGGGTGATAAATTGTCGTTCATAATACCGTAAACAATAATTCAGCAGTAGTTCAATGCTTGTTACAATTAAGTTTTGACTATGATGATCTATATTCTCTTCCAATTCCGCCTCGATTTTTTGAACGCAATCGTAAAGGACTTGTTTTTCTTTATCGGACAAATGCAGCGCTTCCGACATTTCATAATTGAAGAAGGAATAAGTATTCATTTTACTTCCTAATGAGGTTCCGCGAATTAAATCAGGGTGAAAAAACAAGCCCCAACCTAACATTTCCTCCTTCTTTTCGATTTCATTATCCATCACAAGCACCTGTTTAGGCGCAATGCAAATTAAACTGCCATCCTGAAAATCATAAACCTGCCTTCCATAGCGAAGCTTATTGGCGCAGTAATTTTTAAACATGATCGAATAAAAATCAGCACTAATGCGTGTTCCTTCCTCAATGTACTCGTCGGTTTTACTAAAGTCGACAATGGCCACCAAAGGGTGTTTCGTTTTGCATTGCACAAAACTGTTTATTTCCGATATGCTTTTGAGTTGAACTATTGGCTTCATACTACACCTGACTCATTACAATTTTATCAAATATTTTATCGCCAAGATACACCCTCATCCAAACCATTGGTTTTGCCCATAAACCTACGCGGTACCTCGTTTTGGGTTTTTCGGCGGCCACGATTTTGCTTACTGTATTGGCAATAATGGCGGCTTTCGAACCCTGTCCGCTATCGTACATCTTCTTTGTGGCAGCAATAAGCTTTTGGGTTAGCGTAGAATAAGCGCCCTTCGACGAATACCTGCTGATGTTTTGAAGCATAACATCGCCAAATTCGGTAACAATAATTCCGGGCTCCAAAACAACCACGTGAATGTTAAATTCCTTGAGCTCTAACCTCAGGCAATCGCTAAAACCTTCCACAGCATGTTTGCTTGCATGGTACCAGGCACCCATCGGCGTGTACATCTTGCCTCCCATCGATGATGTATTGATGATAGTGCCACTTTTCGCTTGACGCATAAAGGGTATTACTTTTTGAGTAATCGAAGCCAGTCCAAACAGATTCACTTCGAATTGACTTCTCGCTTCATCAACCGGAATATCCTCAACCGCGCCATAAAGACCATAGCCGGCATTGTTCCAAAGCACATCTATTTTTCCTTCTTTCTGAATGATGGTATCGACCACATTTTGAATTTCTTTTTCCTGGGTCACATCCATCTGGATTGGATACCCTCCTAATTTTTTCAGGTCCTCCATTTGATCTATTCGTCTCGCAACAGCGTAAACGGTGTGTCCCTGTTGAATGAGCGCCTGAGCCGTTTCTTTGCCCATACCTGAGCTGGCGCCAGTGATTAAGATTACTTTTTTGTTCATTTCTTAAAGCGTGTAAGTTGAGCTGCAAATGTCACATTAATGCAAAATTGAATGTGAATTCAAATTCAAGGTTCTTGTATACTTTTTCCGGATAGTCGTTTTTCGCTACCCACCAATCGCCATAAACACACTGGTAACCATTTTTTCATCAATGGCTCGGAACACCTCATGTGGGAATACAAAGAACAAGAGAAATGAATTTTAACCAAAACACCGAAAACAAGCCTTTCCATTGGCTTTTAGTTGGTCAGGCCTAATTCTTTTCCATTCAATGGCATTCGAAAGCCTACTTCGTTTTGCAAACGAGTCGCCTGCGCTTCGCATGACGAAAGCGACCGGTATCATTATTTTCCGACTGGGCGTTTTACCCTAAAAACATGAGGAAAATTTCTACC
>CANHCM010000128.1 GCA_947459155.1 Bacteroidota bacterium
CGGATAAAGACGGGTTACGATTTTCACGGTATCCTTCTTTAGTCGCGATAGAGCTGCGTCGGCACGGGCATCAAACTCATGCACAGTGAACAAGATAGGAATCGGCATATTCCAATGGGTGAGGTTCATGATGAAGAACTCCCGCTCCGGATAACTGGCCGGATTGGAAACGAAGGGGTGAAAGCCGGGTGCGTTCTGTGATTCTCCGAGGAAAAAAGCCCCGCTGTAGTCGAACGCAAAACGAAAGCTTTCCAGATCGGTTTGAACCTTGCCGAACAAGCCGCCCAATCCGCTTGATTTTTCCTTTACGGTGATAAACCCGCTGCTGAGGCCTTTGAAATCGGCCATGAATGAATTATGCAGTCGTGTTCGTAATGCGTTCTCCTGGGTTGGCACTTCGGCCTGAACCGGACGGTAAATGAGCTGACCCTGAGCATTGGTTTGGGTACCGGCAACGATGGCCACACCCGAAAACCGAACCCTTTGCAGCGGATCATACATGCGGAAGTTTCCGTTTCCGGGAATATTCACCATTGCACCACTCACCTGAAGCTGTCCGTTTTTCATGTCGCGAACCCGCGAAATCTCCACCGGAAAACCATACATGCTGCTAAAATCTCCGTTGAAGCGACTCAGACTGAAGTCAAAGCCTGTAATGCTGGCTTGAGGAGTAGCAATGGCTCTCGAGCTGCCAATGTAGGTGACTGAATTATCGGCCTTGGCAGCCCGCAGAACGATGTTCGACCTGGGCAAGCCGCTTAGGCTGTAGTTGCCCTGGGCATCGGTAAACGTTTCAAGTACCGTAGCGCCATAAGCCGTAACTCCATGCTCATAAAATACACGTGCCTGGGCAAGCGGCTGATTGGTTTCTCCATCCAAAACGCGCCCCGAAACAGTCATTCCAGCCTCTGTTACATACTCCAGCACGGTATAGTATT
This sequence comes from Bacteroidota bacterium, assembly GCA_947459155.1. Lineage (GTDB taxonomy): Bacteria > Bacteroidota > Bacteroidia > M30B66 > M30B66 > CAMCXT01. Next base: position 939 of record CANHCM010000128.1, read on the forward strand.
TCGAAATGGGCAGGTATCGGTACTCTTCAATCGGCACCCTACTGCCATCCTTCACAAATACCCGGAAGTAAGAATCGGGCGTGGTAAATTTAAACAGTGCCGCACCGCCCGAATTGGTTTGCATGCCATAGTCGCCGATTTCAACCAGGGCATTGGCCGCAGGTTGGTTCAGCTGACCCGGTATGGGCGCCTTTCGCCGTACAAGCACCTTCACCCTGTGGGCTTTTTCAAATACCATGAAAGTTCCAATGTTTACCGGCGTGTTGCCTGTTGGTATGTTTACAAAGAATGTGTCGGGAATGTAGGCGTCCGACATTGGAATCACCACAACCCTGGTTTGCGGACCCGATGGGGCATTAATGGCAAATCGCGAAGCTTGTGGTGCGGTATTCACCAATACGGGGTTATTCCAGCTTGTGCCGGCCATGGAGTAGTTACCCGGATTTGTGCTGCCTTGCATTGGCATGAGTCCGGTTCCTGGAATACTTTGTAATGGCGTTGTTGGGATGGAGGAAACACCCTGAAAAGCCCCCTGATCCATTAAGTTAAAGCTTGCGGCCGGCCAACCGCTTCCAGTGGGTAAGGTTTCTTCCGGAACGGTTCTGTGCAGCGGACTTCCATACCCGCTCATGGAGGTGCTCATGTCGGTCATCATAAATGGCCCATCGCCAATTTTCACCAAGGCCATTACCGGATTATTCTCTTCATCGCGCACATAGCCAAATACCTCGGCTTTGCCTTCCATGATGATTTCTCCCAAATCGCGTCGCTGGCCTTTTTTGAGCGGCTCTATATAGTTGAAGGCGTTATTCCCGGCATTGGGAATATTCGCGGGCAGATATTGCGTTGGATACCCGTTTTTGTTGAGCATCAGTCTCCGGTATGGATTGGTAACCCCTTGCAAGCCCGTTACAATCGGGAGGTTACCTAGGCGAAGATATCCGTTGGCATCGGTGGTGTTTTGGGTGTAACCGGTGTAATTAAAGGTGTTTCCCGACTGGTTATAGTTCAGCATGAAGACCTCTACACCGGGCAAAGGCTGGGTTTCGATATTGCTTTTGGTGATGGTACGCAGCAGAATCTCGGGTGCCAGAGGTTCAAGCTTTACATCGGCAATCAGCTTTGTTGGCCTGAAGTTATAACTGTGTTGTGCATCGCGCATGTATTGTGGTAAGCGGGCATCCACACCAATGCAACCCCAGCTTCCGGCGTAGTTGTAAATTCCGGTGAGCGGCATTTGAATTTCAAAGTAATGCAAATCGCCCGCTGTTCCCGGTTTGTTACAAACCAACCGTTTAAAGGTGATTTTACCGTTCGCGGCCGTTGTTCCGATAGAGGTCAGCTTCAATGAAGCCGGTTTTTGCTGATTTCCGGCATTGATGTAATACGGCGCTGCATGACTGATGTTGAAGAACTCTTCGGGCAGCAAATCCATGCCTTCGTGCAGTGGGTAGCTTGTCGGACGGGCGTCCCAGAACGATTTAGGCCTTCCGATGCGAACCGAGAAGTTGCTCAGGGCAGATCCGGGCGTGAGATAAAGTTGATCGGCTTCGTTGTCTTTCCCACCCGCCTTGGCCTGTATTTCCGCATCAAAACTGTTCACAAAGGTGCTAACAGGAGGGAGGTTAAGCACTTCACCCGGTTGAACAAAAATCAAAATGTCGGGCGAAACAAATTGTGGGTTATTCACCTTGATGCGCAATACTTTAAACAGGTGATAGGCTTTGTATGAGAGATATTCCACCAGTGGATCGCCCTCGGGAAGCATCAGATTCGGCTGTGCCGGACCTTGTTGCAACTGCTGATTCATGCCCGGAAGGTTAGTTCCTGCGTTTTGAAGAACATTGTTTAGCGCGTTAAATCCTGCCGAGCTTCCCCCCCAACCTGCATTTCCCTGCAGCTGGGTATTTCCGAACACACTTTGGTTTGCGCCGGGCATAATCAATCCCGCTCCCGGATTAAGTGCTCCTTCGCCGGGCGTAGCAATTTCCTGCATCGGGTTGCTGACCATGTCGAGTGGATTCACCCACTGCTGCTCTTCTGCCTCAGGTGGTGGCTGGTTGTATTTAACCCGCATCAGTGTTACCTCCTTGCTCAACAAGCCTGTGTTTTCTGTCAGGTCGAAATCGAAGCTAAAATTGCCCGATAAGTCGGTTTGTGTGGTGGCGATGAGCTCTGAGCCGAGCGGACGGTAATCCATCGCATTCTGCGCATTTCCGCCATTGCTTTGGATTGCGGTAACCATTTGAGGATCGATGGCGGCACCATGGTTATTCACCGAAACCCGGTTATAATACATTTCAGCGCCGGGAATCACCTCAAAGAAGCTGGTTTCTGCGCCAAAGGTTTTCTTAACGGCTACATACTCGAGATAAAGCGAAACACTGGTCTGGCGCACAGGCTCGGAGCCATTGTTGCTCAGGGTATTGTTGAATAAATACTTAACGGCCGGATCGATACTTATTTTTCCCTGTTGAGTACCCATCAAATTCTGATTGAAGGCGCCCAGGTTTGAGAATGCAAACCCACTGCTGAGTAAATTTCCCGCACCACCTGCTTGAGTGGCACCCGGGCTACTATTCATGGGTGTTGGACTTTGATTTTGAGCCGCGGTCTGATTGGGCAATGCGGCAATTTCGGCGGCGTTCAACGTTGTGCCGCCCACCGTTTTGCTGGGATTATAATTGGGTATACCGGGGTCGCCAAATTGCTCATTGTCGTAATACCGGTAAAGCAATGTTCCGCTTACGGTGGTATTGTTCAGGTTAAAGTCGACCGGTAAAACAGGCGTCGTTTCTTCCTGCACCACAACAGGTGTTGTAGGAGGAGTAGGTGTTTGGTAAACAAAGGTGCAAACCTCACTGCGCCCCTGATTGGCCACAATGATGTTTTGGGCTGCATCGCGCGCCACCACACACCAGGCATAGGTTGCCCCTTGCTGCAGGGGAATGTCGGAGGGCTTGTACTGATAAATGCCCGAAACGAGATTGCGAATTACAATCGGGTTGCCCACATTGCCCGCAATGGCCAGCCACATGGCATCATCGGGAATTTGACTTTCTACCAATCGCAATAAATACAGATCGTACAAGAAAAATGAGCCTTGTGAATACACAGGCGTCCATGAAAACGATGGAAAAGGATTTTCAACGGTGCTGCCACAAATTGGATTGATCGGAATGGGTGGAACCGGATATGCAATGGTGAAGGTGGCGCAACCTGTACCTTCGGGAGATAGGGGCTCGTTGGTCGTATAATCAACCGCCCTCACACAAAGCTGATAGGTGCCTTCGGGCAAAACACCTGAAGCCAAGATGGCGTTTTGTTGCTGCTGGCTCACATTGGTTTCGGTATTGTTCGCATCAAGGAAATTGCGTGATGGCGAGGCTGAGGTCACCGAATAAGTCTGGAAAGGCGCCAGCACAATGGGCAAAGCCGGTTGGTAGTCGGGCTCGGTGTTGAGAAAGAGGCCATTGTCGAGACCGGTAATGCTGCCCACCAGTTTCACCTGCAGGCTCGCTGCCGTGGTGTTTTGCAGTTGCAACACTTTCTGCTGGCCAAACTCGGTGTAGTCCGACAGGTATGGGCTGTATGGCGGGGTAACCAGCAAGGTAACATTCACCGAATTTTGCGCCCTCGCTGAGGCGATAACCAAGATGCAAGCAATGATGAACAATAGCCTTTTCATGCCTTAAAAATTGTAGGAGATCGTGAGGTTAGCATACAACTCTCTAAAACTTGGAGCCGCCTGGAGATTGTTGCTGGTGTTGTTGATGTGTTGAATGTTCAAAGCCAGCGAAGGCCAACGTGGAATGTTGCCGCTGAGCGAAATCAAATGGGTAAGGGTGCGGCCATTCTCCGCGCCATTGAAGGTGTTGCCAAAAACACTTAAGGCATAGTTGAGCATCCACTTCCCTTTCATAAAGCCCTTTCCGGCATTAAAGCTTGCCCCGGTGGCGCGAAAGGTGCCCAGAATGGTTTCGGTGTTGATGACCGATGGCGTAACTCCGGCTGAAAGAAACAAGGGTTGAAGCTGCCAATTGTAACTGAGGTTGGCATTGTAGCTTGTGGTGGCCGCCGAGGCACCAATAGAGGCGCCGAGATTTGTTAAGGCCGCATAGCCGAGCACAAGGTTTACACTGTGCATGCTGTTCTTCCTTTGGATGTTCAGGCGCGGAATAAAGGTGAGGCTGTTGTTCACCTGATTGATTCGCGACGTATCGGTGAGTGCTTTGGGCAGCGGACTTTGTGAAATGCCAAAATTGGAGTAGTTCAGACTCATTCCCCATTTGGGCGAAGGATTAAACTGAACACTGGCCGCCCCAATATTTCGGGTAGAGGTGCGCAAGCGGAGGCCCTGCAGATTGTCGCGCTGCCTTCCGTAGCTAAAATTGGTCGAGAGCTTCTTCTTGAACAGGCTGAGCTGAAGTCCTCCGGTTAATTGTTGGATATCGGTCAGGAAAAAGTAAGCCCCCAGCGAGGTGAAATCATGCTCAATCCGTTTGTAGCTCAAGGAGGGTGATGCAAATTTGTGGTTGTAGCGAATCGAGCTTTCTCCGGCAATGCGAATGGAGGTGGTGGTACGAGGCAGCAAAACCCTGCGGGCGAAATTCCGGGCCGTGCTGTTCTCAATCTCGAGGGTGTCGGCATTGATATCGCGGGTGAGTGCCGAAATGGCCCAGTCGTTTTTGAGCGTTACCTTTTTACCCAGTTTAATCTGCGAATTGACGCCAAACACCACGTTTTCGGTAGGCTTCACCGGCCAGTCGGCAACACTGTAATTGTCGGGCTTAACATCCCAGGCCTTGAACCAAATGAAATCGAAGAAATTCTCCTTGGTGCCAAAACCCAGTTTAAAGGTATATCCGTTGCGCTTAAAGGCCGGGGCTTCGGCTTCGTTTAGAAAAGTTTGCGGATCGTTGAGATTTCCGAGGGGAAACACCGCCCTGCGCAATCGTCCGTACATCCCGCCGAGGCGGAACTTACCCAGCTGTAAATCCGCTCCTGCACCCATAAATCGCTGACCGGCCAGGGTGTAACTCGAGAACCGCACACTGCTCGTCCCCAGAAAAACCGTTCCCCACTTGAACCGGGGCGCCAGTCCAAACTGATTAAAAGGCTGCTGAAAACTAAAGGCCTGGTTCGAATAAATTACCGAAAAAGGCATACTTACGCCGCCGATGTCGAGCGCCGGAGCTCCCGAGATGGAATACATAAAAGGCTGCTGCCTCGGGTCGGCCCCCCAATTTCGGTAGTACTGTGCCGAAACGGTGATGCCCGAAGAAAGGCCAATCCATCGCTTTTTAGTTAACCCGGTGCTATCGGTGGAAGCAACAAGTGAACGCGAAAAAATCAGCCCCGCAAGGAATACTAGGTGTAGCGTTGGTTTCATGCAGGTGGGAGTTCAGCATCCTTTGCAAATCTAAAGTACACTTTCTGGGTAAAAATCCCCTGTTCGGGGGATGGGCAAAGCCTGTTTTAGAATGAATCTATACAGACACCTTTGCTGAGATAAAATTTTATTCGCTGATTATCTGACACTTAATGACAATCAACGGCGCAAACGACTCTCTTTTTGCAATATATAGGAATTCTATGCATTATCTTTATGTCATGGAACAAAACGATTTCATCAAAGGAACCTTATCCACAATTCTTCTCCAATTGCTGAGTGAAAAAGGACCCATGTATGGCTATGAACTGTCGCGCGAAGTGAAAGAACGCAGTTCGGGAGCAATTCAGCTTCGGGAAGGTTCGCTGTATCCCGCCTTGCGTAAAATGCTCGCCGAAGGTGTGTTGGTTGCACGAACCGAAACAGTAGGCAACAGAGCCCGCGTGTATTACTCCGTTACAGAACAGGGAAAGGCAAGGGCTAAGGAACAATCCAGCGAGTTACTGCGATTTATGAATACTGTTCGTGAATTACTTCTTCCTCAACCGGGCGCATCGTATGGCTGAACTAACCCCAAATCAACTTGAGCTCATCAATGCCTCCATTCAAAGCCAGGTAACAGATTCACAACTGCAAATTGAACTGGTTGATCATTGTTGTTGCCTGATTGAGCATCAGCTCGATGAAGGTGTTGACTTTACCCGGGCGCTGCAACAGGCCTTGTTTCAACTTCACCATCAAGGCTTACAGGCTGTTGAATCTGACCTGTATTTCAGTTTAAACCAAATCATCCCCATACTTATGAAAAAGCTCCTGTATTTCTCCGGTTTCTTCTGTGCGCTTACACTATCAACAGGCCTACTGATGCGCTTTATGCATTGGAAAGGCGGTGATGTAATGCTACTGCTTGGCCACCTTTTTCTGTTCATTTCGATGATCAACCTTTTCATTCAGCTGCTGCGCTTTCCGGCTGCATTTAAAGGAATTACCTATTTCAGAATGCTCAGTGGTGTGCTATCGGGAATGTTGATTGCCGTGGGTGCCACATTCAAAATTTTCCACTGGCCAACCGCTAACATCCAGTTTGCCAGCGGAATGATTCTATTTACCACGGTGTTCGTTCCGCTCTTTTTTTGGCAACTCTACCAACGCGAGTTGCGAAGCGAAAGGGCTTAACATTCTTTTGATTACACCAAATCCCGAAATCTATAGCTGCGCATGCTGGTTTCGGGATTTATGTATCCAATTCCTTCATCGGATCCCAAAACACGCGCTCCCACTGC
>CANHCM010000129.1 GCA_947459155.1 Bacteroidota bacterium
CAGCCTGTAGGAATGCATACAGAAACCGATACCAGCAAGCAAACCAGCATGGCTGAAATCTACACTGAAGGCAAAAGAACCGCCATCGGTATGCTTGATTCGCTGGGCCGGCGCCAAGGGATTTGGAAGGAGTTTTACCTCAGTGGCGAATTAAAGTCTGAAGGAATGTTTCAAGATGATTTGCGCAGCGGGAAGTGGAAATTCTTTTATCCATCAGGAGCTGTAGAGCAGGAGGGAGGCTTTGTAAATGGGAAACCCTCAGGCCAGTGGAAATGGTATTATGAAAACCGGAGTTTACTCCGCGAAGAGCAATACCGCAATGGGAAAGAGGATGGTTTTTCGGTTGAGCTCTCAGAGTTGGGCGACACCTTGGCTTTTGGTGAATTTATTGACGGAGAACGGGAAGGAAAATGGTTTTTTCTCCAAGGAAATCAGCGTATTCAGGGGGTATTTCAAACCGGAATGATGCATGATGTTTGGGAACATCGTTTTCCCGACGGCACCCTCGCATTCAAAGGGAAGTTTAATCAAGGCAATCCGGAAGGGAAGCATCAGGCTTTTCGACTCGACGGTTCATTGTATTGGGAGGGCAAGTATGTGAATGGTAAGCGCGAAGGCCTGTGGAGGATGTATGGAACAGATGGACTTCCATACCTCGATGTAGAATATAAAAATGGAATTGAAACCGAGTACGAAGGAGTGCGAATCAGACCCGAATTTGAACCGGCCGATTATGAGTTATTGCTCGAAAACCGTACGCATTTGTTTTAGTATTGTTTTGCTGTTTGGACTTGTTGCACCGGGTTGCAAATCGAAGCCGAAACCAAGCGTTGAAAAGCCTCGCAGCGATGCCAGCTTGCGCGACTACGAACGTAAGCTGGGACTGGACTTGCCCGAATCGGCAAACCGGAGCTTTTTCGAAGAAGTGGCCCAATGGATGGGTACTCCTTATCGTTACGGAGGAAGCTCAAAACAAGGAACCGACTGCTCGGGGTTTGTGCAGCAAGTTTATCTCAAAGTATTTGGATTGAAAGTCGACCACCAATCGGCTTCGTTGTACGAGAAATCAAAGCGAATTCAAAAAGATCAGCTTCGGGAGGGCGATTTGTATTTCTTCAAAATCTCGGGGAATAAAGTATCACATGTAGGAATGCACCTTACCGGCGATTTTTTCATTCACGCCAGTACCAAAAAGGGTGTGGTTGTGAATCGGCTACAAGAGGCGTATTATTCCCAGCATTTTGTGGGCTATGGCACGTTCAGATGATTGAACAGGAAGATTACTCTCCAGTAAACACGATTGTTAATGCTCGCCATGAAGAAGGAGAAGCAAAGGCTGGAAGTTGTCGTTGAAAAATCAATGCAGTAGAAATCGAGTTCGGGAGACAAATTCCTCAAACCTCGTCGAGAAGGTCGGGCTCGTTTTCCGGCGTGTAGGGTAGCAAGGCCGCATTACGGCGTTCCTGCACTTTCAGGTATACATTCACAACAACAAGGCTTAAACAGGCCAGTAAACTGAGCCAGTAACCGATTCCAAAGTGAATGGTGAATTTGACATACTGAAAAATCTCCCCAAAGTCACCGCCCGTTTTTTCCTCCAGCTTTCCGCTGTAAACCACCTGAAGCAAAGCCAATAAAATGGTAGAAACTGAGCCTGCAATAATTGCGGCCCAACGTTCCGTTTTTCGATTCACAAACCACAGAACCCCGCCTACAAAAAGCACAATTAAGACCCCGAGCGACAAAAAATCAGGCTTACGTTTACTTGAATCGAGTGCACTTAAGTCGGGCGAATCGGCCATCTGCCCCAAAAACCCTTGGCTGGGCATATCCATTTTCAGATTCAGCGCCAGCGAATACCCGCTTGCCTGCACCAGCGTTGAACCGTTGCAACGAACTTCTAAAAATGGAAGAATGAAAAACAAAAAGACGGCCCCGTAGAGGGCTGGATTCACAAATTTAAGCATGAGTAAGGACTATGGTAGCGATGGGAATGATTGGGTATTCAATCGAACGAAACTAAGGAAATTCTGCATAGTTCCTTCGAGCAACAGCCTAACTTTCAGCACAGCATTGTTGAAAAACAGAATTCGCAAAAGCGGGCAATTTCAGCATCTTTGGAACCACTATGCGTGAGAGGTATATCGAGGTGTTGAGCCGGTATTTACCGGAAGCTGCAGTTCACAGTATGGCCGACTGCATCATTGAGTATGGTTTTCATTTGAAGATTACCCGGGAGCGAAGCAGCAAACTTGGCGATTTTCGTCCTGAGCCCGGTCGTTCGAGAGGCCATCACATCACCATTAACTACAACCTCAATGCCTTCTCATTCCTGATCACCCTTGTGCATGAGATTGCCCATTTGGTTACGTGGAACGAACACGGAATACGCGTTAAGCCGCACGGGAAAGAGTGGAAACAGAATTTTGCCCGGCTTATGAAGCGCTATCTGAACGCGTCGATTTTCCCCGAACCTGTTCTGCTAGCTTTGAGCCATTATTTAAAGAATCCCGCATCGAGCTCTTGTAACGACACTCAACTGATGCGCAGCTTGCGACAGTTTGATGAAGACCCGGTTCTGCATCTCGAAGATTTGCCGGAGGCTTCTCTGTTCAAGTTGAAGTCGGGGAGAGTGTTTAAAAAGGGCCCCCGACAGCGGAAAAACTTCCGTTGCGAAGAGCTCCAAAGCAAGCGCATTTATTTGGTGCATCCGCTTGCCGAAGTAGAGTGGATGGCCGATGCCGGCTGAGGAAAGTCAGGAGTACTGTATGGTCTCTCAAGGAATCGTTCCGGTTAATAACATTTCTTTGGGAAGCCAGCAGTTCTGGGTTTACTTTGCAGCCTAAACTGATGAGCATGATCGACGCCGACCTTTTCCCGGTATCCCGCATGGCGGGAAGCCTGCAGGGCTCCGAAATTATCCGTTTGGCTGGAGAGATTAATGAGAAAATTCGCAAAGGGCAACGCATTTATAACTTCACCATTGGCGATTTCGACCCGGCTTTGTTCCCGATTCCGGCCTTGTTAAAAGCCGAGATTGTGAAGGCCTATGAGAAGAACCACTCCAACTACCCTCCGGCCAATGGTATGCTCGAATTGCGCAACGAGGTATCCCGTTTTATTGAGGAGTATCAAGGCCTGCGGTATAGTCCTTCCGAGTTTTTGATTGCCGGAGGCGCGAGACCCTTGATATATGCGGTTTTTCAAACGCTGGTAGATCCTGGAGACAAGGTTGTATTTCCGGTGCCATCCTGGAATAACAACCATTATTCTCATTTAAGTGCCGCACAGGCGGTTATGGTGGAGACCCGCCCGGAGAACAACTTCATGCCAACAGCCGAGGAGCTTAGGCCACATTTAGAAGGCGCAACTTTGCTGGCTTTGTGTTCTCCTTTGAATCCCACCGGAACCACATTTACCAAAGAGGGGCTTCGCGAAATCTGCAGTCTCGTTGTGGAAGAAAATAAACGCCGCGCACCCGGTCAGAAACCGCTTTATCTGATGTACGATCAGATTTATTGGGCGCTGACTTATGGCGAAACGCAGCACGTTGACCCGGTAAGCCTCTTTCCGGAGTTACGACCATACACACTTTTTGTCGACGGTCTCTCCAAGGCCTTCGCCGCAACGGGAGTGAGAGTGGGCTGGGCCTTCGGTCCTGAGCACATCATCGAACCCATGAAGAGCATTTTGGGTCACGTAGGAGCCTGGGCGCCAAAGGCTGAGCAAGTGGCTACAGCCGCCTATTTGTCGAACAAAGGTTCGGTAAAAGCATTTATCGACGAGCTCAGGGAGCGTCTCAGCCGCCGACTCTCTGCATTCCATGAAGGCTTTTTGCAACTAAAGGCAGAGGGTTTTCCGGTAAATTCTATCGCTCCACAGGCGGCCTTGTATTTAACCGTAAACATCGATTTGAAAGGAAGACGGATTGCTGCTTCAGGACAAGTGTTGGAGACCGGAGCAGATGTGACTCGTTTTTTACTCGATTCGGCAGGATTGGCTATTGTTCCGTTTTATGCTTTTGGCGCCTCGGCCGACTCTGCTTGGTACCGGCTTTCGGTAGGAACCTGTCGTTACGAGGAAATACCCGAAGTTTTCCAAGCCTTGCGCGCCTCACTTAACCTACTCGAAAAAGCCTAAGCCTTATGCAAACAGTGCTCAATGCGAAAAACCTTTACTGTGTAATTATGGCGGGCGGTGCCGGAACCCGTTTTTGGCCGGTTAGCCGCCAGGCGAGGCCCAAACAGTTTCTCGACATTCTCGGCTCAGGCCGTACATTACTCCAGCAAACGACCGATCGGTTTACTCAAATAATTCCGAAAGAGAACATCCTGATTGTTACTCACAAACACTACCTTTCTTTAGTTAGGCAGCAACTGCCCGACTTTGACGAAGGTCAGATTTTATTAGAGCCCTCCCGTAGAAATACGGCGCCTTGCATTGCCTATGCTACCGCAAAAATCCGGGCTAAGAATCCTGATGCCCTTCTGGTTGTAGCGCCTTCAGATCACCTGATTGGTAACGAAACCGCATTTTTGGAGCAGGTAAATAAAGGATTTGAGTTTTCGGCCGAAGAAGATGGAATTGTAACCCTGGGCTTGCGGCCAAGTAGGCCCGATACCGGTTATGGCTACATTCAGTACCACCAGAATCCCTTTCGCGGCGAAGTTTGCAAGGTTAAAACCTTCACCGAAAAGCCGAACGAAGACCTGGCCAATTCATTCATCAGCTCGGGCGATTTTCTTTGGAACTCCGGTCTTTTCATTTCGTCGGTGAAAACTATGGAGAATGCCTTTAAAACCTATCAGGCCGAAATGTTCCAGGTTTTTACAGACATGAGCGCCCTTTTTGGAACCTCCGAAGAATACAGTGCACTTGAATTGGCGTATGCCCAGTGCACCAACATTTCTATCGATTATGCCATTTTGGAAAAGGCCTCCAATGTGTATGTGATTCCTTCGGAATTCGGCTGGTCAGACCTTGGAACCTGGGGCTCACTTTACGAGAATTCGAAGAAAGATTCGGTTGGAAATGCTGTAGTTGGTAAAAAAGTAGTGCTTCAGAACGCCAACAACTGCCTGATTCACATGCCCAAAGACAAGCTGGTTATGGTTCAGGGCCTCGATGGGTATATTGTCGTAGAGTCAGATGGAATGCTGTTGATTTGTCCGCGCGAAAGCGAGCAGGAAATCCGCCAGATGGTCTCGAATGTAAAAGTTCAGTTCGGCGAAGAGTTCGTGTAAGCAAAGCCGCTTGTGCAGCTCGCCAATAGCGGCATTTGAATACGGGTAATCTCAATGGTAATCGACTTTAGGGCGCCTGCCCGGTTTGCTGTCGATTCTTTACGCGGCATTTGGGGCGGGCACCGCGTTTTTCGCTGCTACTCCTCGTAGTGGCGGCTATAAAAAGATACACCGGTTGTTCCGCTTCTGTATACAGTGAGCTGCACGATTGGCCGCCCCTACTGCGGGGTATCCGCTGCAACCGCTGGCGCTTTGTTTTCGGTTAAACCAAGGCCCTGCAATACCCCGTGAATTCGCAACACGTTCAACTCTTCCGGTCGCCCAACACGAACGCCGAAACTAAGCGTGTACCGTGAGCCCGGCAGCGATCGCAGCAAGCTACCGTGTAGCGCGGAGAGCGCGCCCGCCGGCCCCCAAAACGACACAATTTTGGCACGATTTTGACCAAGCGCGCCCGCGTTCACCATACCTTTATTGCAATGCGTTCTGTTTTACGTTCTGTGCTAAGTCTTGCCCTCGTCCTGCTTTGGGGCACGGCGCTTCATTCTCAAACCCGTTTCTGGTTTAAAAAACAGGGCAACGATTCTTTATTGCAGATTGCCTATTTCGTGAGTGTTTCCGAACAGGACGAGGGTTTTAACGGGAGCTATTGGACGGAAGGCAGTCGCACCAGATTCGAATTTCCGCATGGTGCGAATCGATTTAAGACAGGATTGGTAAAAGGATGGCGAACCCATCGGGAGCTCTTTTTTCCCGACGAAAAGGGCAATCCGAAAGTAGATTCTGTATTGTGGGCCGAGGGACAAATGGCGAATTTTCTTCGTGTGGGAACCTGGAGGAAATATCACTTCAATGGCAAAGTTGCGCTGGAAGTGAATTATTGCAATGGCAAACTTTGTGGAGTTGTAACCCTGTACCATGAAACCGGAGCCATAAAAACCAAGGGCGAGGTTGACGAAAAAGGTTGGCCACATGGACTTTGGCGGGGCGAATTTCCTTCGGGGAAACCCAAGTTTGAGGTAACTTATGATCACGGGACCAACGTGGGCTGGTCGAAACATTATACTGAAGAAGGCCTTTTGAGTGAAGTACATTTTATCGACAACCGATGGTCGAGCTACTACGATGAAATGACCTTGTATTATCCCAAAACAGGTCGATTGAAGGCCCACATAAAGCGCGCAAACCAATTCGACACGATTGTGGAAGCCTGGGATGAAAACGGCAAGCAAACCGTGTTTAACAGCAGCGGATCGATTGCCGGGAATTTCCCGATGTTCGACCAAGGATACGTAGAATTGACCCTCCGCGATGGGCGTGCGATGGGCGAAGAAACCCGGTATTACAACATCGACAAAACAGAGATTCGTTCGCGTACGGTGCGCGATGCAAAAGATTCGATGCGGTTTAATCGCAACACCTTTTACCGCGGTGGTGTGCTCGAAGCCGAATTCAGTTTTAATTGGGTGATGAAGGATGGCCGGCTGGAATTTGAGCTCGACGGGCCATTTAGGAAATATTATGGCAATGGGAAAAAGGCCAGTGAGGCGGTTTTTAAAAACGGTTTTTTGATAAATACCTATCGACATTGGAATTCCGCAGGGATGTTGGTTGAGGAGTGTTCGTTTGCATCAGAAAACCTCTCTAAGACGCTGGAGCTTCTTGAGATTGATAATGAATCGATGTCGGGAGCGGGTGTGCCCAATGGCATTTGCAGGTATTGGAACGATGCCGGTTTATTAATCCGTGAAGAGTCGTATAAGTTGGGCTTGCGTGATGGTGTTTGGAAAACCTGGCATCAGAACGGAGTTCTGGCCTCCGAGCGGACTTACGAGAACGATAAATCTGCTGGCAAGGAGCGCTTTTACAACGAACAAGGCAAGCGCATCAAAACGCCAACGGAAGATTGTCCGAAGGAAAATTGGGGCAGCCAGTTCACTTGTTCGAAACACCAAAACGCATCGGTAATCGACAACATTGGCACGTGCAGAAATTGTGGCAATGGCACCAGCAGTGGCATGTTTTCGCTGTGCGCCAAATGTGCCGGTGAAACAGGGAAGTGCCAGATCTGTGGGCGCGATTTGTAGTTGTTGCGCGCTGTTTAATTTCGCATTTCGCACTGTATCAGCCCATCTGGTATGACATTCAACTTCGAAGATGAGTGCGGAGAAGAAGTTTGCACGCACCTAGAATGTTCGCAGGGCAATAGATTTCCCGTTTATTGGACATTACCATCCTTCAGGAATCGCCTTCCAGGATTTCCCGTCGGCGCTTCTCCAATTCGAAATGTATGCTTCGAGCTTGGCACCTAAAAAGTAGGGTAAGCTGAGCAGAATCCCAATAAAGTCGGGCCTTACAGCAAA
>CANHCM010000130.1 GCA_947459155.1 Bacteroidota bacterium
GTCCACCACGTTTCTTTGACTACTGTTTCTCAGTCGGGATGCGTTGGCTCTTACATTGCCTTCAATGCAGTGAATTTTTCTGCCGCAGTGGCTTCGTTTACAACGTCTTACATTAATGGGCCTTTCCCTCAAACCGTAAGCTTTTTCCCAACCAATTCCGCGGCAACAGGCTGGTTATGGGATTTTGGGGATGGCAATACGTCTACCGAGCAATTTCCGGTACACACCTACCAAACCGAAGGCGATTACCAGGTTACGCTTACCATTACCACCGACGAATGTAGCATTTCCTCAACAGCACCTGCTTTTGCCGATATGCAAGCCATGAACGAAGATCAGGGTGAGGAGGGTTCTGGAGGCACCGATCCCGGCGAAAGTGCCCTTCTGGTAGAACCCCTGATTGGTTGCGCCCCGCTAACGGTAAACTTTGTTCCCCAAGACTCCAGCCATACCGTTCTTCAATGGCATTTTGGCAATGGACAAACATCCAATATGCAAAGGCCTCAGTTTACCTACACCGAAACTGGCCTGTACAACGTGTTTTATACGGCAATGACTCCATACGGCCTGGATACCTTCTCTTATGCGCAGTCGATATTTATTGGTGGAGGACATCCGATTTATACGGTCGAACAGGAAGGTGCCTGCGAGCAGCTGGAAGTGGAAATCACTTTACAAAATTCAGGTTTTTACGAAACCATCCAGTGGAATTTCTCCGATGGGTTTCAGGCGAATACCCCCGTGGTAGACCATACGTTTAGCGAAAATGCGACGGCGAGCACAGTTTCGCTGTTGGTGATTGATAGTTTGGGATGTACCTCATCCAGTTTCGCCAGTATTCAGCTCATGCCGGCCGCTTTGTTCATCACCTTTCCCGATAAAGTTTGTAACGAACCTGTACAGTTTGTCAACAACCTTGAAAACACCCCTGGTTATTCCTTTTTCTGGGAGTTTGGCGACGGTCAGACATCCAATGAAGCCTCACCCGAACATACCTACATCGGCGAAGGCGACTTTACCGTACATGTTACTGTAACCACACCAACAGGTTGCACGGCCATTACCGAGCTCAGCCATACGATTCGTGTGGCCAACCCGAACATATCGTTCAACTTCATTGGCCCTAACGAAGGCTGCGCCCCATTCACCGCAACTTTTGCCAACACAACACCCAATTCTACCAATGTTGCCTGGTTTTGGGGAGATGGTACATGGTCGCTGGCAACCTGGACCGGAAGTGTTTACAACGGACCAACACCTAAAACCTACAACCAGCCCGGCGTTTATTCTGTGGTACAACGGGTAACCAGTTCATTAGACCCTACTTGTACCGTGCAGGTTTTGCACGATAGTGTGGTGGTTGTTCATGGCGCTAACGCTGATTTCTCTTTCGTGCAAAGCGGACTGTGTTTACCGGTAACGGTGCAGTTTACCTCTTTGGCCACCGATGCTGCTTCCTGGTTTTGGGATTTTGGGAATGGCATTACCTCCACTGAACAAGATCCGGTGATTACCTTTACTTCAGAGCCGGCCGACTCCATTTCGCTTTCTATTGTTACTGTTAATGGTTGTACCGATCAGGTAACCAAGGCGCATATTGAGCTTCTGAATCCCGAGATCACCGCCTCTTATCAAGGAAACTGTAACCCATTACCCGTGCAGTTCAGTACTCCCACCGAAGGTATGATTGCCTGGGAATGGAGCTTCGGTGATGGCGCTTCTGCCTCAGGAGCTACCGTGAATCACCTCTACACACAGAATGGCAATTATTCCGCTACCCTTGTGGTTACTACTTCCGATAATTGCCGCGATACGGTAACTATGGCCGTTCCAATCGATGTGGATGGCCCTACGGCACAATTTAGTTCACCAACTCCGGCTGGTTGTGCGCCTTCCGTTGTAGAGTTTTTCGACTCCTCGTCGCAGGCTGTAGCCTGGCTATGGGACTTTGGCGATGGATCCAGCTCAACGGTTCAACATCCGGTAAAACTCTACGATCAGCCCGGTGTTTACGATGTTCGGCTTATTGTTACTAATGCCAATGGATGCAGCGACACCGTTCTGTATAACGATTATGTTACCGTTTTAGGACCGGCTACCTCATTTACCTTTCAGTCATCAAGCACCTGCGTTGGAGCGCCTATACAGTTTACCGACCTTTCTAACGGGGCGGTAGAGTGGGAGTGGAACTTTGGGGAAGGCTCAACCAGTACCGAACAGAACCCCAGCTTTACGTATTACGCGCCGGGCAACTATGTAATCACCTTATTTAGCCGCGACACCTTGGGCTGTAGTGCATTCTACACCATTCCAGCCCCGATACAAATTCACCCTTACCCGGTTGCAGGGTTTACAATCGACGATATGTCGGGTTGTGCGCCGCATCCGGTTAACTTCACCAACACAAGTACCGGTGCAAGCACTTATTCGTGGGATTTTGGAGCACAAGGCACTTCAACAGCAGCCGATCCATCCTTCCTGTTTTCCAATCCGGGTAATTATTCTGTAAGTCTGATTGCCACCACGGCATTTGGTTGCTCCGATACCGCAGTGATCGACGGAATCCGTTCATTCCTTGTTCCGGTAGCTGCGTTTACTCTAAGTGGCACGGAGGGCTGTACTCCTCTTTCGGTAAGCTTTTCTAATCAGTCGTGGCAGCTTGAAAATCCATCTTTCCTGTGGAATTTAGGGAATGGCACAACCACCAATGAGTTGAGCCCGACAGAAGTCTACTTCAATCCCGGATTTTACAATGTTAGCCTCACTGTGGTCAATGCAAATGGCTGCGCCGATACCCTTGTCCTGCCTTCTATAGTTAACGTGTTCGACACCCTGGCCGCACCTGTGAGTCCGATCATTCGTGTAAGCGTAATCAACCCAATAAGCACCATAATCGAGTGGGAAGAATCTACGGCACCCGACTTTGGCGCGTATGAGTTGTTCCGCAAAAATGCGGATGGCTCCTGGTCGGTCATTGCAACCATCACCGAAGCTCACATAGTGAGTTACATCGATCAGGGGTTGAACACCCTCGATCAGGTTTACTGTTATAAACTGCTCACCCGCGACCGTTGCGGCTACAGTGTTGAAACCGACTCGCTCATTGAGCATTGTACGATCAATGTGGAGGTTGTAACGCGCGAAGACAATACCATTGACATCAGCTGGAGCCCTTACATTGGAAAAACGACTTCGCAATACCGCATTTTCAGAACCGAGGAAAACTCCAATTTGGAAGAGGATCTTGGCACTGTGCCGGGCGATGTGCTCTCGTACATCGATAGCAGCGTGTATTGTCCGGTGAAATACCGTTACGACATCCGCGCCGAAGGCTTAAATGGTCAATGGCACGTAGAGTCGGAGTCGGATTACGATATGAGTGCTCCTATTGCTAACCTCTTTGAGACCCAGCAAGTAAACACCGCCCGTTCAACCGTAGTTGAAGATGCCTTTGTGCTTACCGAATGGCTGGTACCGGAGATCATGGGCGATCGGGTAAATGGGTATTTACTCTATCGTTCTACCGATGAGCTAACCTGGGAATTGATTGCCACATTACCGGCATTTCAAACCAGCTATACCGATCAGGCAGTGAACGTGCAGGCCACCAAGTATTTTTACCGGGTGATGGCTACAAATAATTGTGGATTACTGGGTATTCAAGGGGAGTCCAGCGATAACATTGTACTCCAAACCAAACCGCTCGACGACTTGCACATCGAATTGTTCTGGACACCCTACAAAGGCTGGGGAGCTCATGGCGTAGGCTTTTACATGATTGAAAGGGAAAATGAGGATGGAAGTTGGGAGGTTATTCGCACCGTTCCGGGAAGTGAGCATCGGACTGTTGATGAAAATTAAGCAATGTTGAAATTCACATATTCTTTTTGTTCTATATTCGGGGCAAAAAGGGTGAGGTATGATCAAGTTTAAGAGCATTGTTCTGCAGCTTAAGGAAGACGAGTTCAACGACTTGTGTCGGCAATTCGTCGAAACCAAAGCAGACAAATATCTCAGATTGCTCAAGCTTTACCGGGAAAATAAGTATACCGACGAAGAAATTCAGGAAATGCTGAGCGTTAACACCTCGGCATACTATACGTTAAAGTCCCGACTGTTTGACAAAATTCAGGATTTTCTCACCAACAACATGTCGACCCCGATTATCGACCTGTTGAGAAAGGTGGCAAACATTCCTACACTGATTTATGATACTCATCGCGACACAGCTATCGCGATCCTGTCGAAATTAGAATCGGAGTTGCAGAATTACGATATGCCCTACGAGTTATCGTCGGTGTATAGCGCCTTGAAGAAACTCCACCTGCATTCGCCCAAGTATTACGAATACACTCAGCTTTACAATAAACACCTTGCCTACACCATTGCGCTCGACAAAGCAGAAGATTTGCTGAACTCCTTTATGAAGTCGCTCGGCGAATACTATGCTTCCCGCAATAAGATGCAGGTTGAATACCTCGGCCTGATCAAGCAGGAAATGGGCAACATTTGTAGTTTGTATTCATCACACCACCTTACCATTTACAAGAGTATTGTGGATGTATCGTTTGCGCTCTTTGTGCCGAACACGGAGGCCATCAAAGACGATGAGCCGATTGAAGATGTGCTGGTGAAAATGGAGAGAATCTTCACCACTTACAGCAAAGACACAAATTATCAGCATTTACAGTTGGTTTACAATTTCTTGGCCTTCGAATATTACCACAAGCTTAATTTACCCAAGAAAGAGGCTAAGTATTTTGATGCTGTCGACGCCAAAATCAATTCTTTCCTGCTGTTCAACCACTGCTGTTTTACCACAAAGTTCCTCATTTCGAAAATTGAGCGGCATATTGAGCTGGGCACTGAAACGGAATTGTATGAACTCAATAAAAAGCAGTTACCCAATTACGAACCTGACCGGAACGATATTCCGAATTACATCAACTTCGCTAAGTATGCCGCCACCTCGGCATTTTATGCGAAAAAGTACCAGGAAGCTGTACAAATTCTCAATGGACTGATTAACGATATCAGCTTCAAGAATTACCCGCATACCGAAATCGAGGTTAAGCTACTGCTTGCCCTTAATTATTCGATGATTAACAAATACGACCCTGCCACTTCGTTGTTAAGGAGCGTAACCCGAAAAATCAGAGAAATCAACGATGATATGGGCTATGAAAATGCCCTGATCTTCTACAAAATTCTATCCTTACAGATGAGCTCTTCAGCCCGTCATGTTGACCAGAAAATCACACAATTGTTTGCCAAATTCGACCTGCTCAACCAGAAGTCCAACCGGATGCTTGAGTATATCAAAGTAGACGAGACCTTCATCAAGCAACTGAGCCAAGTCGTTAAACGATAAACCCCTCAGATCCCTTAATAAAGAAGCCGGTAGTTGAAGTTCAGCTACCGGCTTTATTTTGTCCTGATTTTGGCATTCAGGGATGTGTAACCAAAATTCGGTTCTGGCTGAAACGGGATGTATAACCCAAGGCAGGCGAGTTCAGCAGCCCCAATGTTTAACGAGGTAAATATGGAGTTTAAAAATGCAGCCAACTCCCAGGCATTCTCGAGGTTTGGCGTCCTTTAATGGCCAATCATAACCACTTCACTCAAACCAGGAATACAAAACTTGCTTAAAAACCGAAACCGCGTTGCAGCAAAGGTCTACTTACCTACAGCTTATCGAGGTGGTCTTTGCTCAATGGTTTATTGAGGAAAGAATACACCCCACGAACTAACATTGCACGCTTTTGATCAACCGGGTTTAGAGAGGATGTGAGGAAGACAATCTTGATTTTGTCGTAAATCCTTGGGCAGGATTTCTGAAACTCCTCGGCGAACTGAAAGCCATCCATGATGGGCATGTTAATGTCGAGAAACAATATTTCAGGAATCAGCTCTTCAGGAAGATGGGCTCTTTCAAAGTTGGCCAAAAACTCCAGCGCGCTTTTCGAACTGGTGTGAACATATATGCGGTCGGCAAAATTGCAGCCTTCTACCATTTTCTGATTGATGAAGTTGTCGATTTCACTGTCATCAATGAGCATCACAGTTGCGTACTTCGCCTTCGGTTTCTTAACAGACATCCCCTTGTTGTTGAAATTACTCCGCTAAAAATAGTGGAAAATACCATCAGGGCTTGAGGAAAACTAAAATTAAATCAACAGCCTTGTACTCAAAACCCTAAGGCTCAGAAAAACAAGCGAACCTGCACACCTCCAACATGAACTGTATTTACATCGGGCGATTTACGACCGTCGTAATTGAGGCTCAGCTGCATGTTGTTGGCCAGCGTTCGCTGATAACTTATGCCCCAGGTGTAATTCTCTCCCGGCCTGAGCCCTTCTTGCATCTCAAAGGCAATCGGAGAATTTTGTTCGCCATTATACCTCACCAGAATAAAGTTAAACCTCGCTTGCAAGCTGCCTTTGTCGGCCTGGTTCCATTTCACATCAAAGCCCGCTGTATTTCCAAAAGCAAACTCAGAACCTAAGGTGGGATCGTTGGCTTTTTGACTGTATTTGTAATTCAAACTTAGCCTGAATGCCGCATTCGGCTGATAAGAAACACGGGGCTCCCATTCGGTATACCGGATTCTGAAGTCGCGGTTGGTGAAGAACTCCGCTTCTGATCGCTTCTCTCCATTGCGCGTCTCCAGCGATATGGTAAAGCGATCGCCGGGATTCCAACGAATGCGGTGGTTACTGAAACGATTGTCGCGACTCTCCACACCGTTGTTTAGTAAGGCCTTGGTTGAAAGCTGTTGCCAATTGAAGTCGATGCCAAAACGTGGATCACTGCGGTTAAAAAAAGCCGAATTCCGCAACGAACGATTGAGCGTAATCATTTCAGGATCGTCGATACCTGCTCTGAACGGGTCGTAGGCTTTCCACATGTCTTGAGAGGCCGTGCGACTGTCCATCCTCCACGCCATCTGACCGGAAAAGCGCGAAGCCAGCTTCTTCATCCCTTTCGCTTTGTTCCAGCTGACCGGTGTTTTAACATTAAAAACCTGATTGAACTGGGTCGAAAACACGCGGATGAAGTCGTTGGTTGGCGTAAAAACCCGAATAAACCTCGCCTGATCCTGAAAAACAGCAATTTCAAATTCATTCAATTCTTTAATTCCGTTACCATTGTAGTCGGTCCACGAATAAACCCCTTGTCCCGGCTGAACCTCAAGATAACTGAACTCCTTTCGGGTTTCTAAACCGCTGCCGGTTTCATAAAAGGTGGTGGAATTCAAACTGTTTTTAAACAAACGGAGACTTAATTCGAAGCGATTCACAAGGGTTCTTTCCGGCTCCAATTGTGTAAGCAGCGTATCATTGATATAGAGGTTTCGTACCGAAGTAATTGTTCTTAGCTGCGCTGTTTCTCCAAAATTAAAATCCACGCTTAATCCATAATTCTCTGCGCGGGCATAATTTAACAAGTCGTTACTCCGAACACCCTCGTCGGTGCGCACTCGGTAAAACAAATTAAACTTCTGGCGCGCAGTATCTAAGTTCTGAATGAAAAATTGGCGGTCAAAAAACTGATA
>CANHCM010000131.1 GCA_947459155.1 Bacteroidota bacterium
CAATTGTTTGTTGGCATTATTGCACTTTTATGCATGGCAATAGCACCCCTAATTTTGGCCTTTCAATTCGCGAAGCAAGTGCAGAACCGCAAGAATATTCTCATCACCATAATGCTCATTGCAACGGGAATAATTACCATGCTTGTTTTCCTTAAAATCAATCAACACACGCTGTACAAATGGATTTACTACTTACCGGGCTACAGTGCAATGAGATCAGTGACCAGAATCATAAATATTGAAATTTTATTTTTCGGTATTTCGGTGAGTTATGTCACCGCTCAAGTGCTCAATAAAACAGTCAAGAAAAATCTACTCTTCTTCTCGCTGCTTTTGGCCTTATTGGTGTGCGACAATTATGTTTCAGCAGATAGCATTCAAAGAGAAAAGGTGGAAGTGGCCACAAAAAGAACGGCAGCTATCGCTACGCATTTTAGAAAAATCCCGGTTAATTCGGTCGTTTCTTATGAACCAGACAGTATGGATGCCCCCACTTACGCTTATCAGATTGATGCGATGTTGTTGGCTCAACAGTTCGGCATGAGAACAATCAATGCTTACACAGCTACCAGTCCAACCGAATTTAGTATGTTTTGGAAAAGTCCGAACGCTACCTCCAGGAATTACTGGCTCAGTAAAAATGAAATCAATTTCGACACTCTGTATGTGATTCGAAATGCTACAAAACTCGAGAAAATCCCCGCTCAGGAATTCCGAAACTTCAATCCAGCCCAGGAAGAACGCCGTCTAATTGAAATCCAGATGAACATCATGCGAAACGATGAGAAATGGATTCAATCGATTGAAGCAAAGGCGAAAGAGAAAGGCATTTCGCTCGATTCCATGTTGTTCTTGGATGCAAAATGGTTGCTCGAGCAGGACAAGCCCTGATTAGGGCCTGCTGAAAAAGTCAGACCGCGCAGCAGCATCGCCAGATAAATGCATCAGGTAAGAGCCGCGGGCAACGAAGCAGATGATGTATTTCTGGCTAACGAAATGTTTTGATTATTGAAAGATTATCTGCACAGGTATTTATAAAACAGGGCTCCAAACCTTGCATTTGAATGGGGTCAAACAGGTGTTAAAGGCTTACAGAAAATTCATTGTGTGTTTTTCAGTAGGCCCTGATTACTTTCCTTGCTGGAAGGCCTCAATCTGCTCAATCCACCATTCAGGAACGGGAATACTTCGGTTTTCTTTGTAAGAAAAGGCTACCATCACCGATTTTCCTTTGGCTTTAAGAATAGGTCCGGCATCACCCTCCACCACAAAGCGGTATTCCACGGTAAAACTCTTTTGTCCGAACTGGCTCACCCAGACTTCTACAATTAACTCATCCTGAAAAAATACCGGAATTAGAAAATCGGTTTCTAAACGTGCAACAATTAATCCGTCTTCAGTCCAGTTGATTGGCCTTTTCATTACATCACGAAAAAACTGAACCCTCGCAATTTCCATGAAAGAAGCGAAGCGGGCATTATTTACATGTCCCAGCAAATCAATATCGGCGAACCGAAGTTGTATTTTGGTTTTGTGTGTATTCATCGGGTGGGTTCGTCGAGTTGCTCAAAAACGCTGTTGTTGCTTTTGTATTCGGGCACTAAAGATTTCATGCGACTCACAATGTCGATATTATCTTGTCGATTAAATGCCGCAATTAATTCATCAATTTCTTTTCCAACAATTTCATATGGCGAGGCTTCCACCTCTGCAATCATTATGCGTGAATTATAGCTTGTTTTCTGAATCTCCGCGGGAAGCAGAAGCTCTTCATACAGCTTTTCACCGGGCCTGAGTCCGGTAAACTCTATTTGAATGTCTTTATCTAACGTGAGTCCGTAAAGCTTGATCATCTTTTTGACGAGATCAACAATTTTTACCGATTTTCCCATGTCGAACAACACGATTTCGCCCGAATTCCCAAAGGTTGCCGCTTCCAAAACCAACTGACAGGCTTCGGGTATGGTCATAAAAAATCGGGTAATTTCGGGATGGGTTACGGTTACAGGTCCGCCACGCTCAATTTGTTTGATAAACAAAGGAATGGCCGAACCGTGACTTCCCAGTACGTTACCAAACCGGGTCGTGATGAATGTAGTGCGGCTTTGGTGCTTTCCCAAGGATTGAACATAACGTTCGGCTACACGCTTTGAGGCCCCCATCACATTGGTTGGATTTACAGCCTTATCGGTAGAAATAAAAATAAACCGCTCTACACCATGTTCCACCGCCAAATCGGCGAGCACTTTTGTACCCTTTACATTGGTAAGCAGGGCTTCCGAAGGATTTTCCTCCATCAGTGGCACATGCTTGTAAGCCGCGGCATGAAACAAAACATGAGGCTTAAAATGTTGAAATACATTTCGCATGCGAGCCTCGTTGCGTATGTCGCCAATCACCACCTCGTGCAGATGTACATCGAGTTCATCTCTCAATTCGCGATCGAGCTCAAACAAAGGACTTTCAGCCTGATCAACCAAAACAAGGCGTGCCGGCTTAAACTGAGCAATTTGTTTGACCAATTCGCTACCAATAGAGCCTGCTGCCCCGGTTACCAGAATGGTCTTCCCCGCAAGGGTTTCGGCAATTTCAAGGGAGTGAATTTCGATAGGGGCCCGTTCTAAAAGATTCCGAACGTTAATCTTTTTGATTTGCTTAAAGCTCAGTTCTCCATTAATCCAGCTTTTGATGGGCGGCACCGAGAATACTTTGGTGTTTTTGGCTAAACAGAGATCGATCAGCGTTTGCTTTTCGGAAGGACTGAGGTCGGAGTCGGCAAAAATGAGCAGGCGAACCTGAAATGAATCGATGAGCTCTTCTAATTCGCTGGGTTGCTTGACGGTTATTCCGTGGATTTTCTTGCCCTGGCGCGAGGAATTGCCATCCACAAAACTCACCACACGATATTTCACACCGGCATCACGTTCAATGGCGACTTTGGCCGTAATTCCCGTTTGACCGGCTCCATAAATGATCACCGGAGTTTTCGATTTACGTAGCGCTTCCCAGTCGCTAAAGAGAAGGCGCACCAGAATGCGCATCATCACCAATAAAAAGGTGGCCAAAACACCATTGATGATGAGGATTGAAAAGGGAATTACGTAAATGCCTTCCAATAAATACAACAAAGGGTTTGAAATAGCCAAAACGGCCGTTGCTGTAGCAATCGAAAGGAATACCCGCTGAACATCGCCAATGTGTGTTTGGCGGATTGCACTTCGGTAAGTCTGAAAAACCAGAAATGAAATCAGTGAAACGGTAAATACAGAACCAAAAACCCTTGTAAAGGTGATGTACTCCACATAAGGAATCTGGAAATTGAAGCGCAATAAGTATGAAACCCACAACGAGAGTAGGATCAATGCCAGATCAATCAGCAGCACAATCCCAACCGGGGTGTTGGCTTTTTCCAGTTTCATGCAGGGCAAAGTTACATTTCCCTTGAGAATAATTGACGGTCTGCTGTTGAGTAGATTTTTTCGGGCAATGGCTAAGTGTCGAAATGACTATTTATATTGCGCTAAGTATCGACCACTAGATTAAACTACATGAAGAAGCAGGATTCCCGCGCCAGGGTTGTCATTGAGAACGTCCGCCCTCAAATCGATGGCGGTCAATTTCCCATCAAACGTATATCGGGAGAGTTGGTGAATGTTAGCGCAGATGTTTTTGGGGATGGCCATGATGTCATCTCGGCACGACTACTCTACCGGAAAAAAGGGGAGAAAAAATGGAATGAAAATCCTTTCCGACTGATTGAAAACGATCAGTTTGTAGGGCAATTCCGCATTGATGAAGAGCATGATTACGAATACGCGGTGATGGCCTGGATCGACCATGCCCTCACTTGGTACGAAGGCTTTTTAAAGAAGAAGAAAGCCGGCGATCACCTTGATGTTGAGATACAAATCGGCCTTGGCTTCCTCGACGAAATTGCGAAGGCTGCGAAGGGCAATGAGCAGCGGCTGGCCAAGGAATTGGCGGCACAAATTCGTGAATGCCATTACCAGGAGGCTGTAGAATTGTGTAGTGGCGAACGTTTGCGCAACCTGATTGAAGACTCCCCCATTCGGAAGTTTGCCAGCATTTCGGAAAGCTACGGAGTACAGGTAGATCGGCTGAAAGCCTCGTTTAGCGCCTGGTACGAGTTCTTCCCGCGCTCCTCTTCACCCGATTCTTCAAGGCCGGGAACCTTCAACGATTGCTTTCCGATTGTTGACCGGTTGGCGGAGCTTGGATTCGACACCTTGTACTTCCCTCCCATTCACCCCATCGGAAGGGCACACCGAAAAGGAAAAAACAACTCAACAACCGCTCAACCCGGCGAACCTGGCTCACCCTGGGCCATTGGCGCCAGCGAAGGCGGACATACCGGAGTGCTTTCAGACCTAGGAACGGAGGCCGACTTTATAGCTCTGGTGGCCCATGCCCGCACGCGGGGAATTGAAATTGCGATGGACCTCGCCTATCAGTGTTCGCCTGACCACCCTTGGGTAAAGGAGCATCCGGATTGGTTTAAATGGAGGCCTGATGGCACTGTGCAGTATGCTGAAAATCCGCCTAAAAAATACCAGGACGTACTTCCCATTTATTTCGAATGCAACGACTGGAAAAATTTGTGGGCTGCCCTGAAAGGGGTGATTGAGTATTGGATCGACAAGGGTGTTAAAGTTTTCCGGGTCGACAATCCACACACCAAGCCCTTTGCCTTTTGGGAATGGGTAATGGCTGAGATGCACCGCGATCATCCCGAAGTACTCTTCCTGAGCGAGGCTTTCACCCGCCCAAAAATCATGGCCCGACTGGCAAAAATTGGATTTCACCAGTCGTACAGCTACTTCACCTGGCGAAAAAACAAAGCTGAACTCAGCGAATATCTTGGTCAATTGACACAAACAGAGCTTCGCGATTATTTCCGGGCGAACTTCTGGCCGAACACCCCCGACATCTTACCTGAATACCTTCAAAACACAGGCTTTTCGAACAATGCCATCCGCTATGTGCTCGCGGCAACATTGAGCTCGAATTACGGCATGTATGGACCGGTTTACGAATACCTTATAAACAGTCCGGTGCCTGGGAAAGAAGAATACATCGATTCGGAGAAATATGAGGTTCGTCACTGGGACTGGTCGTTGAATTCTCCTTTCCACCATTTGATTGGCAAAATAAACCATATCAGAAGACAAAACCCTGCTTTTTACACTACCTTCAACCTTCAGTTTTGTGAAACCGACAACCCGATGGTGATGGCCTATTTTAAGCAAACCGAAGACCGCAGCAATGCTGTTCTGGTGGTTGTTAATCTCGACCCGTACCATAAACAAAGCGCATGGATTAAAACTCCACTCGATGCTTTGGGGATTGCCGAGGGAGAAATTATGGAACTGAACGACCTGATGGACGATAGTCGTTACCACTGGAACAGAAGCTGGAATTACGTCGAGCTCGACCCTCGACTGATGCCTTGCCACATTTTCAATATTCGCATTCACCGTTAATTATTACGCTTATGAGCGAGCCTCGCAGCAAAGACAGTTTTTTACCCGGCATTGACGCTGAATGGAGCGATGTGTTCAGGGGCGATAAGCACATTCATCAACTGGAAAATCAAATTCTTCCGGCCTATTTGCGCAAATGCCGTTGGTTTGGAGGGAAGTCGCGCGCCGTTTTAGCTGTTAAGATTTACCAAAACATACCGCTTGAAACGCGCAGCGACTACGTTCATTTTCTGTTGTTGAAAGTGCGGTATCCCGATGGCCCCACAGAAATCTACACCTTGCCTTTAGCCTTTGCGCCCGAAAGCCGATTGAATGCTCCTTCGCATGCGGTGGTTTGCAGGCTATCGAACCCCATCAAAAGTGGTTATCTCATTGACGCAATCTACGATGAGAGCTTTCGGTCGACTTTGCCCTTGCTCATGAAAAAGTCGATAAGCCTGAGCGGCAATCACTACCCGATGCAATGGAGTCCGGGCGCGCTACTCGAAGCCGCGAATGGCATTCCTGAGTCGAGGGTGCTTGAAGCCGACCAGAGCAATAGCTCCATTATTTACGGAAACACCTTCTTCTTAAAGCTTTTCAGGAAGGTAGAGTACATGATCAACCCAGATTATGAGATTGTCACCTATCTCACTATGCAGAACCAGTTTCAGCAGCTACCCAAATATGCAGGGAGCGTGCATCTGGTGCATCCGGAAAAACCACCCATGCTGGTGATGATGCTTCAGGAATTGGTGCCCAATCAAGGCGATGCCTGGAATTATTTTACTGGCTCTGTTGCGGCCTTTTTGGCTAAAGCTGTGGAAGCCGGTTTTCACAGCCGACCCTTGCCGATCAAGCCGCACACTTTGTCGCTGAACCTCGACCAAACACCGGCCGAACTGAGGTCGATGATGGGAGAGGAAGTATATCAGAAAGCCGTGCTGTTGGGGCAACGCACCGCCGAGCTGCATCTTGCCCTCGCGGTGCAGAACGACAATCCGGCCTTCCAACCCGAGCCCTTAAACGACCAGTTTAAACAACAGCTCTTAGCAAACCTCAACTACCTGGTCGACACCCGCTTTGAGATGCTTCGCTCGAATCTGCACAGGATTCAGGGCAAGTTACACGATGATGCGGAGGCCATGTTGGCCGGCAAAGAACGGGTGAAGCACTTTTTCAGCAAAGTGTTGGAGAGGCCCTTGCACGGAAGCCGCATTCGAATCCATGGCGATTACCACCTCGGACAGGTATTGGTGAGCGGCGACGATTTCTACATCCTTGATTTTGAAGGAGAACCTGATAAGCCGCATGCTGAGCGCCGCGACAAATACCCGGCATTGAAAGATGTAGCCGGCATGATGCGTTCATTCCGCTATGCGGCCTATTCAGTGATTTTCCGCAATTTCGGACACGATGAATTGCTGTGCGAAAAGTTAATGCCGGTGGCTGATGTGTGGTACCATTATGTTAGCCGCTACTACCTTGGCGCGTACCTCAATAAAGCCCGCGAAGGACAGTTCATTCCGGCCGATGAAAAAGTAAACGACTTACTCCAGATTTACTCCTTCAAAAAAGCCATTTATGAATTGGGGTATGAGATCAATAACCGTCCGGATTGGACCATCATTCCCCTTCAAAGCCTCGTTAAATTTGTGCGTCATTACCTCGACGCCTGAAAACTCAACTGCATGAGCTCAACCAAGAAAAATACAAGCACAAAATCGAATAAGACCGCGCCTAAGCCGGCCCATTTCAGCTTACTCACCGACTTCGATGTTTACCTTTTTAAGCAAGGGAAGCATTTTAAACTGTACGAAAAACTGGGAGCCCACCTCGTAGAAAACGAGGGTGTGAAAGGAACGCTCTTCGCCGTTTGGGCGCCCAATGCGGCACAAGTGTCGGTGGTGGGCGACTTCAATGGCTGGAGCCCTGAAGAAGCGCCCATGGAGCCCAGACTGGATGGCAGCGGCATCTGGGAGCTTTTTGTGCCCGGTGTAGGACATGGAAGCCTGTACAAATACATGATCCGTAACGCCCAAACCGGTTGGGTTTTAGAGAAATTCGACCC
>CANHCM010000132.1 GCA_947459155.1 Bacteroidota bacterium
AAGCCTTCGACAGGTGGCGATTTGCCCGACTTTGAACTCGACCGCCAGCGCGCAAAACGGCAGACCGAAACCACCAATGGTGTGCAATACATCATCATCAAAGCCGGCGACAGCTTCGAAAGCCTCAGCAAAGAACTCGACATGATGCCTTGGCAATTGCCAAAGTACAACGATCTTCCGCGCACCGCGGCCCTCAAGCCCGGCGAACGATTATACATTCAACCCAAGAAGCGCAAGGGAAAAGAAAGTAGCCATGTGGTGAAGCCGGGCGAAACCCTGCACTCCATTGCACAGCTGCATGCCATCAAACTAAAAAGACTGTATTCCTTGAATAGCCTAGAGCCCGGAACTCAGCCACTGGCAGGTAAAACGCTTAAACTTCGTTAAGCACCGTGCAGTATTCCTGCGCAGAGGATTTGGTTACATTTGTCAAAACAACTTCAAAATGAACCGACTGCTCAGCGCATTTCTCATTCTTGCTTTTTCCTCAGTTTTACAGGCTCAACAAGCGGTCAAGCTAAGTATTCATGGCGTTTCAGAGGCTGTTTCAGCGAAGCTCCAGGAAAATGGCGATCGTTTGAGTTGGTTTAGCCTGCAAGGCTCCAGCGAATTGGCCTCCAATGTTAGGGTGGAGCTCAAGAATAGCGATCAGAAAAGTGGCGACCGTGGTCGGGCGGCTGTAAAGGTCGATCGGAATGCACAGGGCAAATACGATTTCAAAGTAGAGGTTGAGGTGAATCTCAGGCGTGTAGATCCGGCCAAGCCGATCGATTATGAGGTGGTTATAGAAACCATTCTGGGGAACGAGGTTTTTGCGAAGGGAACACAAGATTTCGCGGCCTTCTCGAAGCCACTGGTGCTCGACGGTTACATGTGGCGGGCGAGCAACGAGAAGATGATGCCTGAGAAAAAACTCTGTTTGGCCTTTGCGGCATTCATTGAGAATACAGAACTCAGAACAAAGTACACCGAAAAGGAGGGCCAACTCAAATTTGAGCGAGACGATTTTGAATTGTTTCTAAAGCAAGAGGCTTCGGCAGAGTGGAGGAAGTTCGATCAGCCTTTGCAAGGGGCTCTTAACAACGGCAATGCGCTTGCCTTAACGTCTTCGTTGCCTTCCTGGGTAAATACCAGTTTGCCTCTTTTCGTTCGGTTTAGTGTAAAAACCCCACTGGGCAATTCTATTTGGGGCGAATACACCGTTAACCCTCACGAATACCGCAAAGAACACCGGGCACAACATTATACGGCTAAGCCATTTAATCCCGCTGAGCCACCAGTTTTTGGTCAGGTTACGCCCGAGCCGGCGCCGCAAACCGACAATACCAAGGAGTATCAAGGCATTATCGCCTCGGCCGATCAACTGTTTAAAGAAGGGAAATTCAAGGAGGCCGGAGAGAAATACACTCAGGCTTCAAGCCTCAAACCCAATGAGGCCTATCCTAAAAAGCAAAAGGAAATCTGCGAGAGCAAATTGATGTCACCATCCAGAAGTGGCACGAATCCTCCTAAAAGAGAGGGTACTAAATAAGCATCATAAAGTGTTTTGTTTGCTCAGGTAAGATTCGTCCGCCAACCAAATTAGGGCCGATTATGAATCTATTCCTCGGATTTCTTTTTATAAATCGGCACCGTCGAACAGGCCTCACCATACATCACACTCTTCGCAATGGGCTGCAGCTTTGCCGTGAGCATTACATAGGCGGCACGGGGAACCGGCAAATTCCCGCAACCTTTGATGATTAGCCGCTGATCTGCAAACTCGCGCGTATCGAGTTGATCGATAACCTCCTTGTATAGCACCGTTTCCAGCTGTTCGGCATCACCGAAAACAACCTTTTTGGCGTACGGTGCCAAGGCTGAAGCCACCAACATAAACGCCCAAACGGGCACAATGGCGTCTTCGCTGCAGTTTACCGAAACATAGCTGCCGGTGTAAGCCGACCAGTCGTTGGTTTTAATCCACTCTCTAAAGTCCTTCTCCTTGAGAATGAGTCCCATGTAAAGCTGGTCTTTGAGGTCGATGTGTTTCCTCACACCTTTTACATAATAGTCTTCCAGGTCGATGTTTACCAATCCGCTGTTGGCGACTTTATTCACAATTTGCTCTTCCATCGCTTACAAAAATCCCAGTTCAAGTTTGGCTTCTTCGCTCATCATGCTTTGATCCCAGGGCGGGTCGAAAGTAATTTCTACTTTGGCCGAGTTCACGCCCGGCACGCCGGCAATTTTCTGTTCCACGTCGGGAGGCAGCGTTTCGGCCACTGGGCAAGAGGGCGATGTGAGGGTCATCATGACGTGAACATCGTGGGTTTCGTTGATGCGAATCTCGTAAATCAAGCCCAGCTCATAAATGTTCACCGGTATCTCCGGATCGTAGCAGGTACGAATCACATCTACAATATCGTTTTCGAGTTGTTCGATGGTCTTTTCCATGAATTAACTGTGTATGTGGCGGGCCGCTTCAAGCTTCACCTGCCGGATCATCGATTCTAAACCCACAGCACGTTGCATCGAAAGGGTGTCTTTGATTCCCACTTTTTCGAATACATCGAGCTTGGCCTGAACCACCTCTTCGGGCTTTTCTTCGTTCACCAAACGAATGAGCAAGGCCAGCAAACCGCGTGGAATTTGGGCCTCGCTTGAGCCCTGGTAGCGCAACAGCCCATTTTCCAGGCTACTCACCAGGTATACCTTGTTCTGGCAACCGTGAATGCGGTGCTCTTCTGTTTGAAGCTCCGCAGGCATTGGCTTGAGGGTCTCTCCGGTGTCAATCACCAACTGGAGCTTCTCCTGCCAATCGTCGAAAAGCGAAAA
Source organism: Bacteroidota bacterium (assembly GCA_947459155.1). GTDB lineage: Bacteria > Bacteroidota > Bacteroidia > M30B66 > M30B66 > CAMCXT01. The sequence goes on from CANHCM010000132.1 coordinate 2,818, forward strand.
TTCTTCGGCAATCTCTGCTTGTTTGGCCTCAATGCTCATAACAACATCTTTTTGGCGAGATGAAGGGCATCAATCATACGGTCGATTTCTGCCCGCGTATTGTAAAAGGCGAACGAAGCCCTCAGGGTACCGGGTATTTGCAAAAAGTCCATAATGGGCTGAGCGCAATGATGCCCGGTTCTCACGGCAATGCCTTCCTTGTCGAGGATAAAGCCCACATCGTAAGGATGCGCGCCATCCATCAGAAAGGAAATTACCGGAACTTTTTCCGGAGCCTCACCCACAATGCGAATAAATCCGGTTTCTTTCAGTTTCTCGGTGCCATAGTGCAGCAAGTCGAGTTCATGTTCCTGCACGGCCTGGTGGTCTAACCCGAGCCAATACTGCACTGCGGCAGCCATGCTAATCGCCCCTTCAATGTTCGGTGTTCCGGCCTCAAACTTCAACGGAGGCTCGTTGTAGGTTGTTCGTTCAAAGCTCACTTCGCGAATCATATCGCCACCTCCCTGGTACGGAGGAATTTGGGCTAGAATGTCGGCTTTACCATACAATACTCCCATCCCGGTAGGGCCAAAAAGCTTGTGCGCCGAAAACACGTAAAAGTCGCAGTCGAGCGCCTGTACATCAACCTTAAAATGAGGTACAGCCTGTGCGCCGTCAATCAATGTCAAGGCCCCGGTTTTCTTGGCCAGGGCAATAATTTCCTGCACAGGATTAATGGTTCCAAGGGCGTTCGAAACATGCACCACCGAAACCAATCGGGTACGCACCCCAATTATTGCAGCCGCAGCCTCTAAATCGAGCACTCCTGCGGTACTCATGGGAATCACCTTCAACACCGCGCCGGTTTCTTCGGCCACCATTTGCCAGGGCACAATGTTGGCGTGGTGTTCCATGGCTGTAATTACAATTTCGTCGCCTTCCTTGAGGTAGTTTCTGCCCCAGGTTTGCGCCACGAGATTGATGCCCTCTGTTGTTCCCTTGGTAAAGATGATCTGATCGGCACTGGCCGCCCCCAAAAAGCTCCGCAAGGTTTCCCGGGCCTGTTCGTAGGCCGAGGTTGCTTTCTGACTAAGGTGATGCACTCCACGGTGAATGTTGGCATTGTACCGTTCATAGTAATCAACCATGGCCTGAATTACCTGACGCGGCTTCTGCGATGTAGCTCCATTGTCGAAATACACCAAAGGCTTCCCGTTTACGGTTTGGTGGAGAATCGGGAAGTCTTTGCGAATTTGCTCCACATCGAATGCACTCACCACAGGAATATCAGATGGAGAAACGGGCATGGAGAATATCGGTTAAGGCTAAACGTAAATGTTCAGTGGGTACTTGTTCAAGAATTTCTCCGGCATACGCCTGAAGCAGCAACGACTTGGCCTTCTGCGTAGTTATGCCCCGGCTGCGGAGATAAAACAGCTGCTCTGGGTCAATCACTCCGGTTGAAGAACCATGCGAACACTTCACATCGTCGGCGTAAATTTCGAGCTGCGGCTTGGTGTTTACCGTAGCTTCTTCGCTCATTAAAATGTTCTTATTGCTCTGGTAAGCATTGGTTTTTTGGGCATCCTGACGAACGTAAACTTTACCATTAAACACAGCCGTGCCGTTGTCGCTCACCACGCCTTTATAAAGCTCATTACTTTGGCAGTGCGGCATGCGGTGATCTACCAGGGTATGGCTGTCGAAAAGCTGGTCTTTGGATGGATGGTAAAACCCATACAAATGCGCTTCACAGTGCGATTCACCCAAGACTACATTTAAGGTGTTGCGGAGCAGTTTGCCTTGCAGCGAAAAGGAGTAGTGACTAAACACAGCGTCGCGATGCACTTGCGCCTCGGTATGCTGAGTCGCCGAAAGTCCGGGCTGATTAAACACCTGCGAGAGGGTAATTCTTGCCGACTTAAGCACGCACACTTCGATGGCGCAGTTGAGGAAAGCCGCGGTACTTTGGTCGTTATCGGCCAGGTGAATGAGATTGGCTTCCGAGTTTTCTTCGGCAACCACTAAAACGCGGGGCTGGATAAGCGTAGGCTCATCGGCCTCGAAATGTTGAAAAATCTGGATGGCTTTGCTCAGCTGCGCGCCTTTGGCAATGTGAATGAATACACCGTCCTGAAACAGCGCGCTGTTCAAAGAAAGCAGCGGATCTGATTCCACATCCGAAATGCCGCTGAGGTGAGCCAATGCCGTAGTGTTTTTACTGGAGATGGCTTCCTGCAACGACTGTATGTGCAAGCCTTTCTCGAGGCCTTCGATACGGCTGTCGGAAGGAGAAAAGTAGCCGTTTCTCAAAACAATGAGCGGCGCCTCCGGGTCGATCAAGGCCGAGGTGTTCAGCGGATGCTTTTTTTCGGGGCCGCTCAGCGGATGGCTTAAGTCTCGGAGAAATTTATCGAACGGTATATATCGATACTCTTCGTCTTTACGAGCCGGAAACCCATTTTTACGGAAAGCTTCAGCCGCCTTGTCACGCCAGGCCTGCACCATCGGATTGTCGCTGTGTAAAGCCTCTCTCCGCAGGGCATAGTCGGCCAGGAGCCGCTCGGTAAGTGGTATACCTGATATTACTTCTGACATGTCTGTTCGCTAAAGGGGTTAAACAGCAGCCACTTCCTTCTTAATCCAGTCGTAGCCTTTCTCTTCGAGCTCAAGTGCAAGCTCTTTGGTGCCCGATTTCACGATTCTGCCATCATACAATACGTGTACGAAATCCGGAACAATATAATCGAGCAATCGCTGGTAGTGGGTGATGACAATGCATGCATTATCAGGGCGTTTCAGGCGCGTTACACCGGTAGCCACAATGCGCAGAGCGTCGATGTCGAGGCCCGAATCGGTTTCATCGAGAATCGCCAGTTTCGGGTCGAGCATTGCCATCTGGAAAATCTCATTGCGCTTCTTCTCGCCACCCGAAAAACCTTCATTCACCGAGCGGTTGGTGAGGTTGGTGTCGATTTCTACCAAAGCCTTCTTCTCTTTCATAAGCTGCAGAAAGTCTTTGGGTTCCATTGGCGGAAGTCCGCGGTATTCGCGCTGTTCGCTGATGGCCGTCTTCAAAAAGTTGGTAATACTCACGCCCGGAATTTCAACCGGGTACTGAAAGGCCAGAAAAATACCCTCACGGGCGCGGTCTTCCGGTGCCATTTCAATGAGGTTCTTGCCTTCGAACCAAATCTCTCCCTCGGTTACTTCATAGTCCTCGCGACCGGCCAGTACCGAGGCCAAAGTAGATTTACCGGATCCGTTCGGACCCATTATCGCGTGAACCTCGCCGGGTTTTACTTCCAACGAAAAGCCCTTGAGGATTTCCTTCTCCTCCACTCGGGCATGCAGGTTTTTGATGCTTAGCATAGTTTTGCAGGTTGACCGTTTTCAGTTTATAACGGTTCTAAATAATCTGCAAAATTAACAGTTCAAGGCATCCAATGTTCATAAATTCACGATTTCATCGGGAAATCTCCACGAACGTGGGACGACTTAGCGTCTGATTTCCATCAGAACCATGTTCCGATCCTGGGCAAAAATCGTTTGACCATTGTTCGAGCCCATGATGTTTTGGTATACCAGGCGGTAGTAATAGGTTCCGGCGCTCAGATTCAAGTCGGGATAAATAATGGTGGTACACGCGATGCCCGAGCCCAGTGTTACCGGATCAGGAATATTGTTTACGCCACCCGAAAGCCCGTCCTCAACCCGGTAAACATTGCTCACATTGGCGCTAAAGTCGGCGGTGGTGCTCCGTTGCACCCAAATGCTGAAACGATTGCTATTGCCCAATGAGCTGGCATTGTTGGTCGACTTGATGGTTACATTGGCCATAATCAGAATGCCATTGCCGGCATTGGCGTCGCTGCCCAGCGTATAGGTTTGAACCGGAATATCGAGAACCTCGGCCTGGCCTGCAAAATTCGGCAAACTTTGCGCATAAGGCTGGGTGCATACGGCACACTGTGTTGTGGTGTTTTCTATCCAAAGCGAGGCCGCGCTGGCAGTACCGGCTCCTCCAAGGCTTACCGGATTGGGGTCTGTAATCGCTGCGGCTCCGAACCGAACGGCGTCGGCGCTTACCAAATCGGCTCCACCGCCGCTACCGGCAGGTCCGGCAGGTCCGGCAGGTCCGGCAGGTCCGGCAGGTCCGGCGGGTCCTTGCGGCCCTGTAGCACCGGCGGGACCCGCGGGCCCGGCAATTCCCTGTGGACCTTGAGGCCCGGCTTCTCCTTGCGGTCCGGCGGGGCCAGCAGGGCCAACAGGTCCTGTAAGTCCGGGCTCTCCTTGAGGACCCTGCGGACCGAGTTCTCCCTGCGGGCCGGGAGGGCCTTGTGGACCAGGCTCTCCGCCACCTCCATTGGCAGCCTGTTGGGCGTAAAAGGCATAAGGAACACTGAGCAATTCGTTACTTCCGATCGATACAAAGCCACTTCCAAGGTCAATTTCTACCTCACAGTATTGATTGGCATCAGCCCAGTTGATGGCCGAAAAGGAACCACTTTGTGGATTTCCCCGACCAATTTGCAAGGTAAACAATCCAAATTGATTGGTTTGAACGGTATGGCGCTCCTGATACAGCAGTGGTCCGATTGTGCTTCCCGAACGGATGCCAATACGCACCGTAATCGATTGGTTAACATACACACTACCGTTGCCTGTTCGGGCAATGGCCTGATAGGAAATGGCCTGCGGCACAGTTTGA
>CANHCM010000133.1 GCA_947459155.1 Bacteroidota bacterium
GAAACTGCCGGTGAGCTGGCGACCGCCTGAAACTTACTTTTTGCTAGAACTCTAAAAAAGTGAACAAGGCGCTGTATGGTTTTCATGACTAATGGTTGATGCAAAGCTCCGCACTCGTATTACTTTTGCCACATAACTTACTCCTTTGTATGATACTATCAAAAAAGAGAGTATTGTCATCAGCGAAGCATTTAGACCATGCCAGAATTCTTGTATCAAAATAAACTGTACTACAATCCGGTTGAATTTGCCATGGACCGCATTGGCGGAACCTGGAAAATGCCCATTCTGTGGCGCTTAAAAAACAGGGTGATGCGGTACGGTGAGCTTAAAAAAGACATGCCGCGCATTACCCATAAAATGCTCACCACACAATTGCGCGAGCTGGAGCAGGATGGCTTTTTGTTGCGAAAGGTGTATGCTGTAGTACCGCCCAAAGTGGAGTATACGCTAACAGAACGTGGCCAAAAGGCCATCCAGATTATTGATGCGATACGCAATTACGGGCTGGAGTTGATGGATGAATTTGGAGTGTCTCATCCGTCAAATCAAGAGGGCAAAGCTCGTTAGTAAATTACTTCGCTTTTTTCGGGTGTTCGCGCAAACGGAGCCGCTCAACAGGTCGGTTGTTGACCAGGTGCTCCTGTACGATTTCATGCACATCGCTGAGTTGCACCGAGCCGTAAAAAATGCCATCCGGATAAACAACAACAGTAGGCCCGAGCTCACAAAGATCTAGGCAGCCTGACTTTTGAGCGCGAATTGGCACACCCAGATTGGCTTCATTAATGGCTTTTTTGAAGGCCACCACCAATTCTAAACCATGGGCTTCACCACAGCTGGGGCGGGGCGCGTTATCTGGTCTTTGGTTGGTGCAAATGAACAGGTGCTTATGATAAATGGGTGAGTCGCTCATGGGGCAAAAGTAATGGAGTTCGTCGGTAATTCGATCGCTGAACATTAAGGCTTTAGTAGCATTGGATCCTGTAGCAGAATGGAGCGCATCGCTTCGTAAAGCTCGGGCAGTTGCTGACGGAAAGCTTCAGGAGCCTCAAAAAAGTGTTCCACACAAACGGCCCAAAACTCATTGATATTGCTGGCGGCATAATCGCGTAGAAAAGGATGATTGCCAATGGCTTGCATTTTTTCAAATACGGGAATGGCCTGCTCTTTCCAGGACGAAAACCCATAACGCTCGCTGCGGTGCCCGAAATAATCGAGGTAAAGTGCATGCGCCAATTCGTGAAGGATGAGATTGACTTTGTCGTCGGGAATTTGATGCCCTTCAAAAGCGTGAGGCCAGGAAAGCGCAACTAAACCACTGTGATACACGGTGAGCCCCTTTACGTTTCGATCAAAGAGTCGGGAATAAAACACATCCGGAAAAAGCGCAAACCGCCGAAAACGAGGCATCTTGTATTTATCTAAACCCAGAGTCAACTGAACCAGCGTGGCACAAATCAGAAGAATCATCACATCGTGAACCACCAGGCCATCGCGCCCCGCGAAATGTTTGTCTTTGAGCATGAAATACATGCGCTGCAGAAACCGTTGCTGACTTTGGGGCCTAATCCGCGCAAAAAAGGGGAAATGCAGTTGTAAAAATGCCCGCAGCTTTTCGGGTGTGGGTAAAACGGAAATTTGACTAAAGCCCTCAAATTCCTCTTTATCATCGTCGAAAAGGCCTTGGGCTTGACGCCCCTTCACCAATTGTATAACCCTGGCCAGAATTGCCAGTACCGCAATAACAACAAGCCCTTTCATGCTCCGGCTAAAATAGCAGAATAGCGTTCTGTTTGGGTACGGCCATTCCGGAGAAAGGCAATTCAGAAAAACCAACGTATTTTCGTGCCCTGTTATTTTCACCATCATCCATGCTTAGAACCCATACTTGCGGCGAGTTGCGCCTTTCAGATTCAGGAAAAACAGTAACCTTATGCGGCTGGCTGGCCCGTTCGCGCGATTTAGGTGGGATGACTTTCATCGATCTCCGCGATCGCTACGGCATCACTCAGCTGGTGTTTAATATGGACGAAAACGCCGATTTGTGCAGTCAGGCGCGAAAGCTGGGAAGAGAATTTGTGCTGCAGGTGAGTGGCGAAGTACGCGAGAGAAGCGCCAAAAACCTCAACATTCCAACCGGCGAAATTGAGCTTCGGGTTACAGCCCTGCAGGTGCTCAATCCTTCGAAAACCCCGCCATTTACCATCGAAGAAGACACCGATGGCGGCGACGATCTGCGGATGAAGTTCCGTTACCTCGACCTGCGCAGAAACAGCGTGCGCAATAACCTCGAAATGCGCCATCGCCTCGCCGGAAGCATTCGTAAATACCTCGATGCACAGCATTTTATAGAGGTTGAAACTCCGGTGTTGATCAAATCGACACCCGAAGGAGCCCGTGACTTTATCGTGCCTTCCAGAATGAATCCGGGTGAGTTTTACGCCCTTCCACAGAGCCCTCAAACCTTCAAGCAAATTTTGATGGTTGCCGGCTTCGACCGGTATTACCAGGTGGTAAAGTGTTTCCGCGACGAAGACCTGCGGGCCGACCGTCAGCCGGAGTTCACACAGATCGACTGTGAGCTCTCTTTCATCACGCAGGAAGACATTCTCAACATCTTCGAAGGGCTGGTTCGTCAGCTTTTCCGCGAAGTGAAGAATCTGGAGCTGGGCGATTTTCCACGGATGACCTATGCCGAGGCGATGGAACGCTTCGGGAGCGATAAGCCCGACACCCGCTTTGGCATGGAGTTCTGCAATTTAGTGCCTGAAACCCGCAGCTGTGGCTTCGGTGTTTTCGAAACAGCCGAGTTTGTAGGCGGTATTGTGGCTCCGAGTTGCGCCGAATTCACCCGTAAGCAACTCGATGAGCTCACCGAATGGGTTAAGCGCCCGCAGATTGGGGCGAGTGGATTGGTGTACATCCGCTGGAACCCCGATGGCAGCTTAAAATCGTCGGTAGATAAGTTCTTTAGCCCCGAACAGCAGCAAGCCTTTATGGAAAAAGCCGGGGCCAAGCCGGGCGACCTGATGTTGATTCTCGCCGGAGGCGACACTAAAACGCGCAAAGCGCTGAACGAGCTTCGACTTGAGATGGGTGGCCGACTCGGCTACCGCAACAAGGAACATTTTGCTCCGCTTTGGGTAGTCGATTTCCCCTTGCTGGAGTGGGACGAGGAAAGTGGGCGCTACCATGCTATGCACCATCCTTTTACTTCGCCCAAGCCTGAAGATGTGCATTTGATTGATGAAAATCCCGGAAAAGTACGCGCGAATGCTTACGACTTAGTGATCAATGGTGTGGAGATTGGCGGAGGTTCTATTCGAATTCACAACCGCGATTTGCAAAAGCAGATGTTCACCTTGTTAGGCTTTAGCGATGAAGAGGCTCAAAACCAGTTTGGCTTCCTCATGAATGCTTTCGAATATGGTGCACCTCCGCACGGTGGTATTGCCTTAGGCTTCGATCGTTTGTGCTCAATATTCGGTGGTGCCGATTCTATTCGCGACTTTATCGCGTTCCCCAAAAACAATTCCGGCCGCGACATGATGATTGATGCGCCATCGCCCGTAAACCCGGCACAATTGGTCGAATTGGGCATTCGCATTCAACAAGACAACAAGTGAAAGAAATGGGTAAACTTTGGAAATTAGTCCTGGTTGTGTTGCTGCTCTCAAGTGCCGCAGAAGGAATTGCACAACGGAAAAAATTTAGCCAGGCCTTTGACAAAGGCATGTTTACCGTTGATGCGCATACCTCTTTGGGATTGTATCGAAGCAGACAATTTCTGAGCTCCCGTATGCCTTTATTTGTAGGCGCCGACTATGGAGTACGCAGCGATGTGGGCATTGGTGTTTTACTGGGTTGGAACCAACGCATGTTCAAAGATCCTGGTGCGCCGCCTTATAATGTGAACTACTATTATTATGGTCTTCGTTTGGGCATGCACCTGACCAAGTTTATCAATCAAAACACGCCCTTTCGCTTAAACCCTAACCATGTTGATACTTACGTGAGTGTATTTGCGGCAAGGCAAGTGGCTTCGCAGGTTACCTTTTCGGCGGGTGGACTTGAAAACACGGGCTCTGTAACTTTAGTCGGCGGACTTATTGGCGCTAGGCTATATACGATGAACTACGTGGGTTTGCTTATTGAGCTTGGAGCAGGGCCTTACGGCATTGTGAATGCGGGCATCTGTGCCAAGTTTTAACGCGATCTTTTGCTGAGGGCGATTTTAACTTCCTGAACCCTTCGCCGCGATACGGGAAGTTTAATCCCATTGTTGAATAGCACCTCCAAAGGTTCTCCCTGCAGGGCATTCAAGTACTGCAGATTTACCAGATACGATTTGTGGATGCGTGTAAACATTGAATTAGGAAGCAATTGCTCCACATCGCCGAGGGTTTTTGAGGCCATGATGTGTTTCCCGCTCAAGGGCGTCGCTAAAACTTCGAATAATCAAGTCTGCTGCCAGTCATTCCTTTTGAATGTAAAATGACTGTTCTATTGATTTGACTCGGCAATGGCACAATTAATTGTTGCGAGAATTTAACAAATCCCTTAACCCAAATTCGCCAACACGCGCTGATATACTGGTTGCCGATAGGTAAACACCCGTTTTAATTGCGGGTACACAAAAATGGCTGGAATCGGGAAGGGTGTGGTAAAAGTGATGGCGTCGATAATTTCAACCTCGCTGCCGATTTGCACAAGGGTGTGCCGGTGCTGCCAGGAAGCCAGAAAGAAGGGGAGTTTTCGGCCAACATCCACAAATTCATGGCGCTCTCCGGCCACATGGCTTTCTTCGGTAATCTCGCTGAGCCAGCGTTGAGGCATTAATGGCAGCAGCAATTCCACCTCAACCCAATCGCCGGTTTTGCAGCCATCGAAGCGGAGCAGTTTGGATGCGGGAAAGGGAGGACTGAGTTGAAGAAATAACTCGCGGTTGAAGTGTGCAAATACAGCGTCGACCTTGGCATTGGCCACACGAGTACGAATCTCCAGCTTCATGGATGATTAGAGTTCGAGCAGCGCTTTTTGAACGTCTTCCATCAACCACATTGGTGTGGAAGTAGCGCCACAAACGCCCACCTTGTCGCCTTCTTTGAACCAGGAAAAGTCGAGCTCGTCGACCCGCGAAATAAAGTATGTGCGTGGGTTCACTTCTTTGCACACATTGTAAAGCACTTTCCCATTCGACGACTTGGTGCCCGACACGAAAAGTACAACGTCGAATTCGGCGGCGAAATTCCGGAGTTCGGAATCGCGGTCGCTTACCTGAGAGCAAATTGTATCGTGAGCATTCACTTTGATACCCATCGATTCGAGGGCTTCGCGGGTTTCCCTGAATTTCTGCTTGCTCTTTGTGGTTTGGGTGTACAGGGTGATTTCCCGGGGAAGGCTTTCTCGCTCCAACTCGGCAACGTCGGTAAACACAATGCCTTCGTTGTTAATTTGTCCCATAAGTCCGGTAACCTCCGCATGCCCTTTTTTACCCATCAAAAAGATGGTTTCTTTCTTGTCGTAGGAGTTGCGGATTCTGTTCTGAAGCTTCAACACAACCGGGCATGTGGCATCGATTAGTGTGATGTTGTTTTCGATCGCCTTTTGGTATGTGGAAGGAGGCTCGCCATGGGCGCGAATCAGCACTTTCTCATTGTTCAGCTTTGAAAACTGCTCGTGATCAATGATGCGAAGTCCCTTGCTTTTCAAGCGATTCACTTCTTCGTCGTTGTGCACAATATCGCCAAGGCAGTATAAATAGCCCTGGTCGTTGAGCACGTCCTCAGCCATTTCGATGGCATAGACCACTCCGAAACAAAATCCAGAGTTTGTATCGATGGTAACAGATAAGTTCCGGCCTGACATACGGAGAGGGGTTTAATGCATTGAAACCGGTTTTCCCGGCAAATGTTTAAATCAAATTGAGCTGATGGCGGACGAACGACTGCAAGATGAGGGCGTATTTCCGGGCATCGGGAATGCGAACACGTTCTTCCAGAATTCGTGCAGAGGGTGTATTGCTAATTTTATTCAATAGCGCGTAGTAGTAAACATAGGCTACGTAAACCCCAAACCGAGCGCCTTTGGGAAGTTGCTTAATTCCGGCAAAGCCCGCATCGAAGTCTCGGCGGATGTCGGCCAAAATTTCGGTTTTGGTGTTTTCGTCGAAGCGATCAATTTCCAATTGAGGGAAATACATGCGCCCCAAGGTGAAATAATCGTTTTTAAGGTCGCGGAGAAAATTAATCTTTTGGAAGGCTGAGCCGAGTTTCATGGCAGGCTCCCGAAGGCGTTGATACATGTCATCATTGCCTTCGCAAAAAACCCTCAAACACATAAGTCCAACCACTTCGGCTGAACCCAGAATGTACTCCTCATAACCCGATTGATCATAGGTCTTTTCGGAAACGTCCATTTCCATAGAGTTCAGAAAAGTTTCAATCAGGCTGCGGTCGATGTGATACTCATTTACCGCTTGCTGGAAGCTGTGCAAAATGGGGTTTAAACTCACCTTTCGGTCGATGGCCTTCCAGGTATCGTTTCGGAATTCGATCAACAGCTCGTGGGCGTCTTCGCGGTGGAAGGTGTCGACGATTTCATCCGCGAAGCGGACAAAACCATAAATGGCATAAATCGGATCGCGAAACCGAGCGGCAAGCGAGCGTATTCCCAGCGTGAACGAAGTGCTGTACCGCTGCGTGGTGATGCGGCTGCACCGTATGCAAACGGAGTCGTAAAGATTCATCGAGAGGGGTCGGTTTTAGTCAATCTTAACGATAGCCTTTCAGCATAGTCATGAGCTGACGCCGGGCAAGGAAGATACGACTTTTAACCGTACCGATGGGCAAATCGAGATAATCTGCAATCTCTTTGTATTTGTAGCCATCGAAATACATGGTAAACGGGATTTTGTACTCATCCTGCAATACCTCAATTTTCTTCAGGATTTCGCGCTCTGAATACTTTGATTCCGGAGCTACAAATTCTCCTTGCTGTGGAATATTGAGGAAATACAAATCCTTGGTTTGATCGACGATGGTATTGGTTTTAACCGAACGGCGATAGTTGTTGATGAAGATGTTCTTCATGATGGTGTACAACCAGGCCTTCAGGTTGGTCTTGTCAACAAAACGGTGGCGGTTGCTGATGGCTTTCAGCAAAGTCTCCTGAAGAAGGTCTTTCGCTTCCTCATCGTTCGAAGTGAGGTTGAGCGCAAAATACCGAAGCGGTTTGCTTAGGCTGAGAACTTGGGCATTGAATTCAACTGACGACATGAGAACGTGGTTTTGTTTAACGTTTTAACAAATGTATTAAACATCTTCTGTTTAACAATACACACTACAACATTAAACAAAATTTAATGTCGATACACGGAATTTAACCCCTTGAATTTTCGCAATCTCGCTGTATTTGTGGACTTTACATTAATGTTAATAAAACTAAATATA
>CANHCM010000134.1 GCA_947459155.1 Bacteroidota bacterium
ACTTTGCCCGATTGCGTGGTGAGCAATACATGGTCCTGCGCACTGTTCAAGTCGGCAAAAACAACATCGTTATTGCCCAGTTGGCGTATCATGTTTCCATTTGTCTGGCGGAGTTCCGCTTTGGTTCCATTTAGTTTTATCAAGTACATATACTTTGGGCTTTGTGCTTGCGTGGGCTGGTTTATGAAAATGAACAGTGAAAAAAGAAAGTGACTCAAAAGTAGTTTCAAAAGGGTTGTCATTTTTTCAAGTCTTCCTTATCGAATTGGGTGTGCTTCTTGGGCAAATCTCTACCACGCGGCTGTAATTGGTTTGCAGTCGACAAATTGTTAAAAACTAATTTCTCCCGGTAGCCTTGGCCAGTCCAAGTTAGTCCAAGTTCGAGGGGGAGAATTCGGCATCCGGTATAAATACTTTATTTTAAGCAATTGATTAGAATGTTTGAAATCTTTGATGTGTATTGCCAGAATTCCACCGCATATATTTTGCAGCCATGTTGTTCAGAAAGCCATGTAGCAGACGCCATTTCAGGCCATAGATTTGTAACTCTCTATTTGAACTGTTTAACTTCATACAAACTTTGCAGCGCAAGCAACCAGGCAAAAAAAGTATTGTATTTTTAAAAGCGAAGATGAAATTCAAATAAGCGAAATGTTTTATAATTCAATGGAAATTTATTTGGTAAAAAGCATGATTCGGAAATTAGGTCTTTTATTTGGTGTTTTCATTATTGGAATTTCAGTGAATAGTTATTCGCAATCAGAACTGTTCACTAAGCAAAAGGAAATGATTGAGCGTGGTGAGTATCTTGAGGTTTGGAAGAGTATTCAAAGGTATTATCCGAAGAACCTGCGTTATGAAAAGTACTGGTTACAAGCAAAAATTCTGCATGACCAGGGCGCACATTACCTTGGCCTCGAACGACTTGACAGTTTGGAATCATATATCAATAAAAACCGAAATCTGGCAAAAAACTGGTACGAGGAGCTGTTAATACTGCGCATGGATATATATTATCAACTGCTGGAATTTGACCTATATTATGAAGAATATAAGCGCTATTCCAATTGGAGAAAGCATTTTCACCCAAGCGATTCAATGCGTCATGCAATGGATTACACATACCGAGCAAGATTTCACTCTGCGATGGTTCATCCCGATTCAGCGCGTTATACTGCTACGCAAGCATTACGTATGCTATGGAAATTCAAATGGAAATCAACAACGCAACCGCTTTGGCATATTTATGCAAATTATGTGAGTTGCTTGCGCAATAAATTTGGCTTCCCTTTCCATAATGGTGCAGAACAGATGAATTCATACATAGACACCTGTTCTACCCTACTCGATTTATGGTATCCATACGATTGTATGGATAAGCTTCGCACCCAGCAAGCCCTCGCAGTGCCCTTTTTTGATCGTGCATCCGGAATACAACAATGGAAGAGTCCTTCAACAATAACTTTGAAAAGTTACCATGAATTTAGAAAGCGGGCATTTATTCTATTAAATAAGTACAGGAAATTAGTTGGTCAAAGACATTCATATATTGCCCAAGTTTATTATTTTCTCGGTTTACTGGAATTTTACAAAGGCGATTATAATCAAGCAATAAACTATTTTATTCCAAGTAGGAACGCAAATTTTTCTATTTCAGGGAGCAATGTATTTTATGCAATGAGTTGGAGGCGATTTATGAGCCAGTATTATATCATTCCACGTATTCAATATTTACGATCAGAACAAAAAGATGAGTTAACTAAATGGCTAGATTACAGGGATCAAATGCTTGAGTCGGAAACTGGTTTCTTTCTTCGGTATTTTTACCTCCTTGGATCCAGAAAAGACCTAGAGGAAGATGTATACAGTGTTAATCCGTTTAGCGAATTGAGTTGGATTCATTTGAAGTTACATCAGCTTACCGGAAAAAGGGGATATTTGAATGATGCTTGGGAATATGCTCAAAAAGACAGATATATTCAATTAATCAGAAGTAAAATCTATACAACCAGCCCTGCTTTTTCGGCTCGCTATTTTTCATTATTGAAGAGCCAGATTGGGAAGTCAAGGCTGATGAACGATTCACTTCATTTGATTGGAATTTCTTTCCCGCATTTTTCGATTGAATTGAAAGCACAGCTTCAACAAAGGATGCTGAAACACTATGCTGAAATTCGAAATCTACTTTTAGGCACTGCTGAGCTTGATCCTTTTTCGTCCCGATTTGTTACCGGAAAACCAGTGTATACGATTCAATCGTTGCAATCTAAGCTTAAGGCAGATTCCGCGTGCTGGCTACATGTTGATCAGCGCAGAAATGAATATGAGTTTTATTCGGTCATTTGGGTCATTACTGGCGATTCCGTGTGGATTCATCAACACGAATGGGATGCCTTTAAGGAATTTCCACCTTATTATTTAAAACAAAGATTAAGTAGTTATAAAACAGATAGTACTGATTTTTTTTCTTCTCTTATTTATGATCATTTGTTTTCAAAGATCGATCGTGTTCTTCAGAGGAAGGGAATCAAAAGAATATTCTATTGCGATCATCCCACAAATCCGGTTGGAAATCCGGAGTTGCTTTTAAAATCAAATAGCGTTGGGAAAAAGCGATATCTCATACATGACTATTCGATAACTCAAAAACTCGTGGTCTTTCCGGATCGCCACGAAGCGCCAAAAATCCCTAGAGATTATAAAAATAAATTGGTAACACTAACACCGGCTTTACCGGCGGAATTTACAGAATTGTTAATGGCAAAATACTATTCTGATTCAATTGCGGAAGTTCACAATGCACTTGCTTATTCCGGTTTGATTTCGCGCAGGTCATTCACTCAATTGCTTAAGGAAAGCAGCATAATTCAAATATTTACGCATGGCAATAATCGGGGTGAAATTGCCCTTTCGGACGGTATGTTACTATCTGATTCCATAAGAAAAATGAAATATCCTGTTGAATGTATTGGTCTGACGGCTTGTGACAGTTGGAATGGAAGGCTGATAAAAAGCGAAGGTGTAAAGGGCATGGCTGAAGCATTTCTCAGCGCCGGTGCCCGTAGAGTTGTTGCCTCCTTGTGGAAAATAGATGAGCGAAGTTCCGCAAGCATAATGCTTGATTTTTATCGGAATCTGTTTGCGGGCATGCATGCAGACGAGGCGCTTAGAGCCGCTAAATTGAAATTTTTGGATAAGGCTCATCACACAGAGACACATCCATCCTTTTGGGCCGGACTGGTGTTATACGGCGAGGCTGATGCGTTGCCAGATCACTTGTTAAAGGAAAGGGGTATAAAATACGGGGTGTTAATCCTTTCTATGATTTGTATCCAGATTTTGTTTTTGCTATCCGACCCTTATTTCCGAAAGCGGATGAAAAATGTGGTTGGTGTATTCATTAAAAATCCATAGCAGTACTATTCCCGCTTGCGGATTTTGTTCGAGGCGCTAACCGCATTATTACTGATCGCAGTGTCTTCAACTTGAATCAGCTGATTAAAGTGCAATGTTGCGGTTTTTATATTTTCTTTTCTCCAATAATAATAGGCGAGTAACAGTTGATACTTGTTGTAGAAAGGCGATTCCGCATTCACCTTTGGAAAATTCTCTTCATTTAAAGAATTGAGTTCAAAAAGGCAAATGGCATAAAAATAATTGAGTGTGTCGTTGGATTGCTTGCTTTTTAATGCTAATTCCAATGACTTTCCTGCAGCAGAATAATCGCCTAGCCGGTATTCCGACATCCACTTATCGCCTTTGTTTATTGACATATAAATTGGAAAACCAGGGTCGCGCTTATAACAGGATTTCCATTCATTGTTGTTTGAGCCTGCGTAATTTGAAATTATAGCAATGGAAACAATTACCAATACCATTGCGGCGGCATACTTTATCCATTGACGATAACCGATTACTCGCGATTTACCGAGGGTACTTAATTTATTGTAAGCCTTCTTACGCCATGCGATGAGCGCCTTGTAATTGTAATTATGCTCCTCCAGAAATAATTTAATGCCACTGGACTTATCATCTGTTGGCTCATACCGTCTGATTCGATCACAAATATGTGTTGCCTCTTCATCGCTGAGCAATCCGTCAAGCAATGCTGATAATTCATCAGCTGTTGGAAGTGTAGATTTGCTCATTGTTAACGCGGCATAAATATAGACCAGATTTTTCGAATGCGCTTCCTGGCATTGTGTAGCGTATTTCGAACGGTAAGTTCTGAAATGTTCATTTTGGCTGCGATTTCCTTGTTTGTTTGTCCGTTGAGATGTTCCTGAACGATTTCTTTTTCACGATTGCTTAGCTGTTCAAGAATCAATGCAAAGGCTTCAAATTCAAACTTGTCGTAGGCTTCAGGCTGTTTCCAAAATGCGAAAGATTTCCCAATTCTAGAGAGTATTGTACTTCTTGTTTTCTGCTTTCTCAACTGGTCGATGCAGGCGTTTCTCACTGAAATCAGGAGGAACCCTTTGAATTCGATTTCGGAGATTTTGAGATCATCTGACTCAGGGTCATCTGTAATCTGAAGCAGCTTTTCAAACACACCGCTAACAACATCTTCTGCATCCTGCGTGTTTTTCAAATAGTTGTATGCTGTGAACAACAGGTCATCGAAATGCGCATTGAACAATCGCGTGTAACGCTGATTGTTTTTTATGGTGCGCAAATCACTGAATGTGAGCTCTGAGGACTCCTGCCTGGGACTATTTGTGTTCAAAATTTGGTTTGTCTTTGGTATATATCAATGAGTTAATCGTTTTCAAAGTAATTCAGTGTTGCTGAAAATATATTTCAGTGGACAAAACGATTTTGCAAACATGGATTTGACAAAAATAGAGAGGATGGACTTATTGATTCGCACCCAGTCAACAGGCAGACCAAATGAGTTTGCAGACAAAATGGGTATTTCACCCCGCTCTTTGTTTAATTATTTAAGCTTTATGAAGGACCAACTTTCTGCACCGATCAAATACTCTAATGAAATGCAATCGTATTATTATGAAGAAAAGGGCAGTATTAAAATGGGTTGGTTTTCTTCTGCCGTTGAAAAAATGTGAGTTGTATTGATACGTCTGATTAATTTTTACAATAGAATTTAGGGATTTATCTGCAGGTGTTATTGAATTGAGCTATCAACAATTTCAGGGCTAGCAATTTCTTTTATTTTCCAAGTTTACTCCACTTGAACAAAAAGCTTCTCAATGTCAACGCATTGTTTTTGAAAGTTTTAGTTCATCAATAAAAGTGGATTTGCCTCCTAAAAATTCAGTTGATAGGGGATCGTTTAAATACGGCCTACTGAAAACACTCAATGAATTTGATTTCAACAGTTTAAGAGCCTTATGCGCCATTTTTAATGCAAGGTTTTTAGCCCTGTTTTCTCAATTTCTGTGCAGGTGATCTTTCAAAGCCTAAAACATTTCGCTAGCCAGAAATACACAATCTGCTTCGTTGTCATCGGCTTAAGGTGTGAAAAGTTGTTTTTTAGACTACTGTATAGGACTCATGCATGTCAATTGAGCAACCTTTGATCGGCAAGCCGGTTGGTGATTCATTCAGAACCAGGTGGAAGTTCAAAAATCTTAAAAAATCCCCCACTCCGAAGGGCAGTCGGAGGGGGGATCAAACACATCCGTAATTTATACAGGATGGGAACAAAGGTATTTGCGGTCAGGATTGTCATTGTGGAGTTAAAATTCCCGACCCTTCTTGCTATGGTAAATGAAGCCTGTTCTGCTGCAATAATGCTTCAGTGAAGAAAATTAATATGTGATTTTTTGATGCGTTATTTTTCGGTTATTTAAAGACGCGTTGAATAGAAATTAATTGATTGGAGTTGATAATTTATTTAAAACAGAATCCCCGCTCCGGAAAGATTACCGAAACGGGGATTAGAATATTCCCACAAACCAACAAGAGTGGGCAATCTGGCAGCTTATTTAACTAAGCGGATAATATGGCTGCCATTTTCGTTAGCAATGATTACCTGATAAATTCCACGCGCCAATTCAGAAGCGTCGAACAAATAGGAAGGATTAGCAGTTGAAACTCGAATGTTGTTGTTGCGAATTATACGTCCGGCAGCATCCAGGATTTGCAAATTGAAATCTGAATCATTTTCAAGCCCTTCGAAGTTTACGATGGTGTAGTCTTCCATTGGGTTCGGGAACGCTGAAATCACTAACGAAGCATCAGGAGTTGTAGTGTTATCCATTTGCGCCAAACGTGCAGATGAAGTTCCGCAACCATTGTTCAGCACCACTACCGCGTCAACATCAAAACCATCGGCTGAGCCGTTGAACTTATTGGAACTCATCGGAGAGGCATCCTGAATGCGGATGTATTGTGCGTATGGCAATGTACCGAGGTCGAGTTCGCCATCCTGACAGATTTCGCCAAGCTCGGTCCATGTGTTGCCGTCGAGCGACACACTTACACGGGCTTTTTCAGGGTAATTGTTACAGCTTGGGTTTCCGAACGAAGTTTCGGTAACACGAAGATCGTTTCCTGGTTGATTGAATACGACATAATCGAATTTAGCCACCATTGTTCCACCAAAACCAAGCGCCGTAAAGTTGATTGTATTGTTGTTTTGTGGAGTTCCAAGTGCGTTGGCTGGATTGTTTCTTGGAGCCCCTACTGCTGTTCCGTTTTTACGGTTACCTGGAGTGTAAGAAACGATTTCTTGAAGTGAACATGCTACTAAGCCGTCATTGTTCAATGAAGTTGCTGCACCATTCAAGCATTCAATTCCGTTCACATCAAATCCATCAGCATCGGCATTGAACGACAGTAGATCAGAAACATCTACAATACGAACATACTGCGCCCAAGATAGAGCGCCCAAATCGAAACTAGCATCCTGACAGGCCAATCCCAGATACACGAAGTTCACACCATCCTGCGAAGCAAAAACGTCTGCACGCTCAGGGTAACGGTTGCAAGGGTTGTTGTTCCAGGTTGCTTCATCAATACGGATGTCGTTTCCAGCACCGTTGGCAATTGGTGTTTCAAAAGCAAGCGTGATCGAACCTCCAAAACCAAGAGAAACAAAGTTTACCACATTGGTAACAACAGGCTCAGGCATACCAAGCGCTAGTTCGGGATTGCTCCTGATTGTGGTAACATTGGTTGCATCAGCACGCTGACCTTGGGTGAAGTTTATTACCGAAAACGCATTACATCCCGCCACAGGTGCTGGATTTACAGTAAGGTTCAAAGTAACCACAGAATCACATCCAGCTGCATTTTGCAAAGTAGCAGTGTATGTTCCTGCTGTAGTTAAATTCTGACCATTGAAGCTGTAGTTTTCGCCTTCTGTGATGCTGGCGTTAACGGATGAAGTGCTTGACTGGTTGATGGTTAGGTTGAGCGTGTATTC
>CANHCM010000135.1 GCA_947459155.1 Bacteroidota bacterium
ATGCTAACTTCTACGGCTTTTCCCGGAATTAGCGAGGCATTGGGCGCATCGACGGTGGCCTGATAGGCAATCATCCGCGAACCGTCGGAGGCCTGGGCTTCGCGGGCGTACACCCGGGCAACATACGAAGTGGTGTCGCCGGTTTGGCGAAATTTCACCGTGGTGCCTTCGGCGATGCGTTCGGCGTACCTTGAGGCAATTGAAAAGGCCAGTTTGAGCCCCTGATCTTCTACCAGTGTGGCGATTCTGGTTCCAGGTCCAACCCATGCTCCTTCGCTCACGGCTCGAATTCCGATGGTTCCATTAAACGGCGCCCTGATCTCGGTTTTTCTGATTTGTGCCATCAGGAGTTCTTCTTCGGCATGCAGCGTAGCCAAGGTGTTCTCGGCAATTTCAAGCTCTTCGGCCGAAACACCCTTCACTGCGGCCAACTGCCTCAAACGCTCGGTGCGCGAGGATTGTAAAGACTCCTGAAGCTGCACGCGCTTGAGCTGGGCTTGCAGGTCGGCATCGTTGAGTTTAACCAACAATTGTCCTTTCGTTACTCGCTTTCCTTCGCTGAATGAGATACTTACAATTCGCCCTGAGGCTTCCGGCATCAAGTCGACCCTTTCGCGGGCCAGCAGTACTCCCGGACTTTGAATCAAGCGGTTGAGGGGTTCGGGCTGAACTACAAATACCTGCACGGGTGTAGGTCCTTTGGATTTAGGCCCTGACTTGGGAGCTCCGGCTTTGCCGGGAAAAAAAACCAGTTTAGCACCAATAAGAAGTGCCAGTAAACCTATGATTATCAACCATTTTTTCATGTAAACAAATACTTAAATGGGTTTGTATTCATTGAATTCCTGCAGCAGGTTCGCCTGTATTTTCGAAAGGCACAATGCGAATTGCTGCTCTTCATTTTCAGAGAGTCCGAGCATCATTTGACGGGTTACCGCATCGACCGCTTCGCAGATGGCCGGAAGCTGAGCCTTACCAATTTCGGTAAGCACGATTTGATGCGAGCGCCTGTCGTGTGGGTGTGCCTGACGCTCAATAAATCCTTCGTCAAAGAGCTCGTCCAGAACACGAACCATGGTGGCTTTGTCGATCCCGAGATTCTCGACCAATTCTTGCTGGCTAAGGGCTTCCGGCTTCCGGGAAAGGTAGACCAAAACTGCGTGGTTGCGCCCAACGGAAGGCTTACTGATCCGTTGCTTAACCGCGTTCTGATAGAGTTTCACAATCATGGCCATCCTTCTGCCCAAAGGCAACTCAGGACAAACAACTGTATTTTTCACTTTATTGTTCGATTTGAAATCGTTTGCAAAGTAAACTAAAGTTTCAACATCAATTATTTGAAAAAGCCCTTATTTTTGCCGCATGGTTCGCGTAGCCCTTGTGTCTTATTTGAATACAACGCCATTTTTGTATGGCTTGAGGGAACGCGGATTAATGCAATCGCCTCATTTCCAATTTGAAGCTTACTATCCTTCGGCCTGTGCGGCTGCCTTGTTAGAAGGGCGGGCTGATGTTGGATTGGTACCTGTGGCTGTTTTGCCCTATTTGAAAGGGTTTCGGATTGTTGGAGAGACCTGTATCGGAGCTGTTGGGGAGGTTCGCTCGGTTTTGCTGGTGAGCCAAAAACCGATGAACGAGATTAAGCGGATAGCCCTCGACTATCAATCGCGCACTTCGGTACAGTTGTGTCGCTTGCTTTGTCGCGATTATTGGCAAATCGAGCCGGAATTTTTTCCTGCCCAGGAAAACTATCTCGATGAAGTGGAAGGAGAAACGGCTGCCGTAGTAATTGGTGATAGGGCTTTTGATGCCTTGCAGCGTTTCAATTATACCTACGATTTATCGGAGCAATGGCAGCAGCATACCGGACTACCCTTTGTGTTTGCAGTTTGGGTTGCGGCCGATTCAGTGCAGGATCAAGACCTGAAGGATTTTCTGTCGGCCCTGAGCTGGGGTGTTGAACATGCTGAATTGGCAGCTTCGGAAATTCACGCGCGCTACCCTGCGCATTACGACCTCAAAACCTACCTGAGCAGGAATATTTCTTACACCCTCGATGCCGACAAAAGAAAGGGGTTGGAAACATTTTTACAGCGAATCAGTACCCTCTGACGAGAGTATGGTCTGTTTTCCCTACTTTTAATTCGATCAAAGGCATTTATTCCGCATGAAGAATTATTTGATGTATGCGCTGCTGTTGTGCACTGCTTTAACTACAGTTACCCAAGCTGAGGTGCTCGACAATGGTACGAGCAAGGTGCAACTCATTAGGGTGAAAAACCTCATAATGGGAGGTGATTACTACACGGCGATGAAGGTAATCCGCGATTTAGAAAAATCCGATAGCACCACCGCCGAACTTTACTTCATGTCGGGAGAGTGTCACTTCCAATTGAAAAACTATGAAGAAGCGATCGATCGGCTGAATCGGTCGATCCGTCTTAATCCGAACGAAGACCAGGAAAAATACTTCCTCTTAGGCCAAACCTTGCAAGCCACGGGAAGCTTAGAAGAAGCCATCAAAAATTATCAATTATTTCTGGAGAAAAATCCTAAAAAAGACGACAACACTGAGGAGGCCTCTGCATTTATCCTACAATGCAAAAATGCCATCCAAATGATGAAGAATCCGGTGAATGTGCGGATCTCCAACGTCAGTGATAAAATCAATTCTGAATATCCGGAATACAATCCTTCGGTTTCGGCCGATGGGAAGAAACTCATTTTTACCAGTCGCAGGCCAGAGAGTACGGGGAAGTTACAAGACCCCGACGACGGCAAATTTTATGAAGATATTTACATCGCATTGAAAGATTCTGTGACGGGAAAATGGGGCGATCCTGAGCCCGTTCCCGGAAGGCTGAACACAGAAACCCACGATGCCAACATGAATATTTCGCCCGATGGCAACCAGATTTACGTTTACCGAAATCTCGGCTACCGGGGAAGCGGCGAAATTCTGGTTTCGAAGTTAAGTCGCACCGGCAAATGGGGAGAGGCTAAGCCTGTTGAAGGTGATGTAAACACGTCGTACTTCGAAAGCTCTGCCTGCGTAAGCCCCGATGGCAAAACCCTCTATTTTGTTTCCGAAAGACCTAAGGGCGGATTCGGTATGGGCGACATATATATGTGCAAGCGCGAAGGCAAGAACAGCTGGGGAAAGGCGGTTAATCTAGGGCCTGTAATCAACGACGAATACGACCAGATTGGGGTGTTTGTGCATCCCGACGGAAAAACGCTGTATTACGCTTCGAACAGTCCGAAAGCCCTTGGTGGATACGACATTTTCAAAACCACACTCGACAACGGCAAGTGGTCGGAGCCGGAGAATCTGGGCTATCCGATCAATACATTAGGCGATGAGCGTTTTTTTAGCATGAGTACAGATGGCCGTACCGCATGGTTTAGCTCTAACCGTGAGGGCGGTAGCGGTGATTTAGATATTTGGGAAATCGACTTTAGTGCCCTGAAAAAGCAAGCCGATGAAAATGCTGCGCAAAGTGCTGTGGTCGTGCCAAAGGGACCAGCCCTCTCGATATTTTCCGGTAAGGTGATTGATTCGAATGCCGGAGAAATCATTGAAACAGAAATGGTGATTATCGATCGCGACAGTGGTAAACAAACTCCGATTTCGTCTGATGAGAACGGACAGTACTTCATCACCCTTGAAGGGAACAAGAACTATCAGGTGAAGGTGAGCAATCCGGCTTACAAAACGTACGAGTTTGACTTCTTCCTGAAAGCACAGGATAGCGGCACCTTTACCCTCGAGAAGCTGATTGTACTCGATAAACTGCCGAAATAGAGGCCTTGTTTTCTGGCGGTGACCACCCGTATGTCCCGTAAAAACCCTTTTAGCTACGTGGCGAAAATGGGTTGTGGCGAAAGTACACGGGAATGCATGCCATTTAACCCTGAATTGAATCACTGAAGGTGTTACAAGCTTCCCTTAAGGAACCAACACCATTTCATGAATAGCATCGCCATACTGCAAGGCGTGCACTACCTCCAAGCCTGAAACCACCTTGCCAAAGGCTGTATAACGGCCATTCAAATGGGGCGTTGCGGTATGGGTGATAAACCATTGGCAGGACTCCGTATCGGGTCCGGCGCTGGCCATACCGATTACACCTTCGTCGAAGTTCCGGGCCGAAAACTCGCTCCGAATGGTTTCAGGGGTACTACCAAAGCCATCCCCGCGAGGGCAACCATCCTGAATAACAAAACCAGGCACCACACGGTGAAGTCGTTTCTGGTTGTAAAAGCCTGATTGAAGGAGATAAACAAACCAGGTCACCGTGGCAGGTGCCTCCTCGATCCACAATTCTACACGGATATTTCCTTTTGCGGTGCGGATTTCCACCTGTTGATTTTGGGGAATCCGTTCTAAGAGCTCCCATCGAATAGGGTTATTCCACTCGGCCTTTATAGAACTGGGCTCCTTGAGATTTTTGTAGAGTGAAATGGTCTTCAGCAACTCAGCGTAGCCCTCAATATCGCGTGGAAGCACAAGTTTATCGAGGGTTTGTTCCATAAACCGGACGTCGGGAAAATTAACCACCCGCTTATCATCAAAGGCCTGTGGAATATTACTTTCCCGCAGGAATGATGCGGCCAGGCTTACCATGCTTACATCGGCGGTTTCGATGGCATAGCGAAAGATCGACTCGTAATGATCGGCTAGGCTCTGGCTTGAAATGCCCTTCCACCAAGCACTGTAGGTATCAAACTTTGGTGAACGCCGGATAGAGAGCAAGGCTTCAAAAGCGAATTCGCGAACAAGGATGCTGGGCGTGGTAAAAAGCTCTTCCTCCAAAAAACCGATCGACTCTACATCATTCCCCAAAGCCTTGAGCACTGCGCCTTTTAGATATTCATCGTTGGTTTTACGAAACTCGGCGATCAGCTGAGCGCGATAGTCGGCTTTTCGCGCTGAATTGGAATGGTTGGAGAGCAAGAGTCCCGCAATACGGAACTTGAGAAAGGCCGAGGCTTCCTGTTGAAAGGCTTTCTCCAAATTACTCAGATACAGACTTAGATTAAATTCCGAAAGCCTTTCCAGCGCGCGATTACGTACATGTTCGTTGTTGTCGGAAAGGGCATTAATGAACAGCGGAACACCCGAAGAATCGGCCGATGATAAACAAGCCTGGCGAATGCGATAATCGCTGTTTGCCGATTGACTGTAGGTGTTGCTTAGCCAAGGAACACCAACACTACCCGTTTGAGCAATCAGTGAAATCAGGCTTAGCTGGTTTGGAAGATCCGAAGACTGAGTGTAGAGCGTTTGCAGGACCTTCAAAGAATCGGGTGTAGTGGCTCTGGCCCGCAACAAAGCCTGTGCGGCCCAGAAAGAAAGCGTATTGTCATTGCGCAAAGCCTTCCAACACGCATCCACCAGTGGTTTGGATAAACTGCGTCGACTCCTGGCCAGGTAAAACAGACCTTCTACGAGAGCCTCTTCATGCTCAGGATTGGTAGTTAATCTTTGAAAAAAGGCTTCATGCCGGCATTTTCCAGCGGTGATGGCCAAGGCCTGTAATTCATCGTTTTGGGGGAGTGATTTCAGACTTTTTTGCAAAGCCTCCATGCCGGTAACGGAAGCATTTTGGCCCATGGCAAAGAGCAGATGCGTTCTCACCTCTAACTCTGATTCGCGCAGATAGGCCTGCATCAAAGGAAGAAAAAGCGTTGAATCGACAAACGATGTAAAGCCTTTAGCAGCCCGAATGCGCTTATCGCGATCGGCATCTTGTAAATACAAAATCAGGGAGGCGGAATCGCGGCGATCGGAGCTCTCAAGAATATCCTGAAACCGTCCGTCGGAGAAAGAATTCGGAGCTGAACAGGAAGAAATAAGCAGAACTGAACCAACAATACAATGTGGAAAATTCAACAGCTTAACAATTCGTTTATTTGAAAATGCCCGAAATACCGAGAAAAATAAAAATAGTCGTGGGTGAGTCATGAAAAAACAATCAATTCTGTAATTCACCCTTAATAGAATGCTGAAAAGGGATTTACTTGAATTTAACATCGAGGCTGGAAATTTATAAAAAAATAAATGGATGGAGGCTTATACAATTCCTTTACGCAGCCCGGATGTTGTGGTAATTTCGGATGTGCACCTTGGCACCTATGGCTGTCATGCCCGCGAATTGGTTCGATACCTCAAATCAATTCGTCCGCGCATTCTGATATTAAACGGCGATATTATTGATGGATGGCAATTCTCCAAGCGATATTGGCCTGCTGCACATCATCAGGTGGTGATGGAAGTTATGCGACTGATGACCGATGGCACGGTGGTGTATTATTTATCGGGTAATCATGATGAGATGTTGCGCAAGTTTTCGGAAGTACATTTAGGCAATTTTCACCTGGCCGATAAACTCATTTTAGAAATTGACGGAAAAAAAGCCTGGATTTTCCATGGTGATGTGTTCGATTTATCGGTAAACACCTCGAAATGGCTTGCAAAGCTGGCTGGTAAAAGTTACGACTATTTGATTTTATTAAACCGCGCGGTGAACTGGATGCTGGTGAAAATGGGGCGTGAAAAAGTATCAGTATCAAAAAAGATTAAAGCCGGTGTAAAAAAGGCCGTGAAATACATCAGCGACTTTGAAGAAATAGCCGGAAAACACGCTGTTGAACAGGGTTATGATTATGTAGTGTGCGGACATATTCATCAGCCGGCCAATCGAATTATGGAGGTGGATGGCAAAGAAGTACATTATCTAAACAGCGGCGACTGGGTGGAAAATCTCACAGCCTTAGAATATTCCAATGGGCTGTGGAAAATATTTGAGTATAAAAACATGCAAAAATCTACCGATGCTCCGCTGCCCAAGCGTGTTATTTACCCGACACAGACCGAATTAAGTCACGTTTTCGCAGTATTAAATACCGGAACAAAATAATTTATGAAAGTACTGTATGCCATTCAGGGCACAGGCAACGGTCATATCAGCCGGGCCTGTGAGATAGTGCCAATTCTCCGGAAAATGGCCGATATTGATGTATTTATTAGTGGTTCAAATTCTAATTTAAAACTACCTTTTCCGGTTAAATATGAAAGTCGTGGATTAAGTTTTAAATATGGAAAAAAGGGGAATATCGATATCAGCGGTACTTTGGGTGAGGTTCGCCTTCCCGGATTGGTGAGGGAAATACTTTCGCTCCCGGTGCAGCAATACGATTTAATCATCAACGATTTTGAGCTTATTTCTGCCTGGGCCGGTTGGTGGAGAAATGTTCCTTGCATTTCGCTTTCGCATCAGGCTGCCTTGTGGAGCAAGCACGCCCCAAAGCCGGAAAAGAAATCGGCACTTTCGGAATATGTACTTCGGAAATATGCGCCTTGTAATTATGCTGCAGC
>CANHCM010000136.1 GCA_947459155.1 Bacteroidota bacterium
AAAGAAAACAATGTTTCTGCGCCCGAATTGCGCACCTTCACAATAGGAATAATGGTTGACTGGCTGCAATAGCTTTCCAGCGGAACATCAATCGAGCTCAGGCGTGCGTCGACCGAAACTTGGGGAACACCCGATTCAACACCATCCAATGAGGCCACATCGGTATTCGTTGGGTCGAGCCAATCGCGCAGGCGTAAATCGGCATCTTCGCCGTCCCAAGAAGCCACCAGCCTACCATAATAATCGTCGATGTTGTTGTCGCAATTGGCCGTACCGCCATACAACTGACCTATAATTTGCTTTTGCTCGTTGTACAAAGGCGAACCGGAAGAACCGGGTTCGGTAGTGCCATCTTCCCAATCGAAAACATGCCAGCAGTCGGCCCCGCCCCAGTTTTCAACGCCATTGCCATCGATGTTGAAGCTAATTTTCATCACATCGCCACGCGGGTGGTGAATACCAGTAGTGGAATCGGGTGGCTCGTTTTGGCGCGACCAGCCTGAGAGGAACACATTGTACGCAGGCTCAAAAGGCTCCAGCAACTCAACCAGGGCAAAGTCGGAACCCGGATTTCGGGCGCGAATGATGCAGCCCTGCATCACATCGGAGGTGCTGCCATCCTGGTTGGGCGTACAAACCGGACTGAAATAGTTGAACATGAAAATGTCGGTAGTCGACGGTTCGCAATGGTCGGCCGTAAGAATATACGGTGTGCCATCGTTGCTGGTATTGTTGATGGCCGCACCCGAGCAAAAGCGGAAATTCCCCGAGAGCAGCATCACCGAAGAGCGGATTTGCTCCTGCCATGGCTCTCCCTCAGGGCACACCACATTGTTGTTGCATTCGCCGGAGTCTTCGAAGTCTTTCAGCTCCTTGTAAAAATCGCGATACCCATGCACAATCGAGCTTAAGCGAAACTCCAGTGCAGGGCGCAATGCTTCGGGAACAGAAAGTTCTAAAACCACACGATTGCCCTTTACCGGCAGGGTCGCGAAATTGTGGAGGCGGTTGTTATTGGCTTCGGTAAAGGCTCCAAGAATATGTGTACCATCGGCCGAATACGCAAAGAATCGGGCTCCGGCCGGAAGCCAGAACTGGTCAAACACAAAATTGAGGTTACGGGCCGAAGCCGAGCGCACCTCGAGCCTCCAAACCAAACGGCCG
The DNA here is from genome assembly GCA_947459155.1 of Bacteroidota bacterium. Taxonomy (GTDB): domain Bacteria; phylum Bacteroidota; class Bacteroidia; order M30B66; family M30B66; genus CAMCXT01. The sequence goes on from CANHCM010000136.1 coordinate 1,165, forward strand.
TTGGCAGCAGTTTGCCAATTTCCGCTGTTTTCGAGCGTGTAGTCAACCGGGAAATCGAGTCCAAAACGGAGCGACTTTTCGCCACTAAGGGCATTTAAGCGGTCTTGTTCAAGCAATTCGGCATTGCTTACCTGAGGGAGTTCAACGATTGGGGCCTTGCCCATTAGTTTTCCGCCAAGCCCTAAAGGATAGCCGCCTGCAGAAGGTTGTGCTTTGATTGCCAAAGCCAACAAAACGCCCAACAGGACGAAGGTTATTTTCTTCATGAATTTGTGATGGTTTGAGCAAAAATAGGAATTCAGGTTGGAATAACGGGTAATGGCTGCGTTTCCCTTTGCTACCTTTGCGCACTATGAAACCCGCTTTACCTAAAGGTACCCGCGATTTTGGTCCACTCGAAACGGCCCGCCGCCGATATATCTTTGAAACCATCCGCAGCCAGTTTGAACTCTTCGGCTATCAGGCCCTGGAAACGCCCGCCATGGAGAACCTAACTACGCTCACCGGAAAATACGGAGACGAGGGCGACAGGTTGATTTTCAAGATTTTGAATTCGGGCGACTTTCTACAAGAGGTTAGGGAAAAGCATGCTTCACTCGACGCACCTTCGGCCGTTCTGCCCCTGATTTCGGAAAAGGCGCTTCGCTACGATCTTACCGTTCCCTTTGCGCGCTTCGTGGTGATGAACCGCGACAAGCTGGCCTTCCCCTTTAAGCGCTACCAAATGCAGCCTGTTTGGCGCGCCGATCGTCCGCAAAAAGGCCGCTACCGCGAATTCTGGCAATGCGACGCCGACGTAGTGGGGAGCGCCTCTTTGCTCAACGAGGCGGAACTCATCCAAATCTACGATCGGGTTTTCCATCAGCTTGGGCTACCGGTGAATATCCTCCTCAACAACCGTAAAATACTTAGCGGAATGGCCGAGGTTGCCGGCGTTCCAGAGCAACTCACCGAGCTTACCGTGGCGCTCGATAAGCTCGACAAAATTGGCTGGGAAAAGGTGGTGGAAGAGATGCAGCAAAAAGGCATCCCCGAAAATGCCCTGAAAACCATAGAGCCCATCACACACCTTGCCGGCAGCAACACCGAAAAACTTCAACAACTCGAACATTTGCTTCAGGGCTCCGAAATCGGGCTTACCGGAATCCACGAACTGCGCGAATTGCTTTCGTTCTTTAGCCCGGAGGGCAAACTGGAACTGCTGGATGCAAGCCTAGAACTCGACCTCAGCCTGGCCCGTGGACTGAATTACTACACCGGAACGATTCTCGAAGTAAAGGCCCGAAACATCGCCTTCGGCAGCATTGGTGGTGGTGGGCGTTATGATGACCTTACCGGCATTTTCGGCCTTGCTGGCGTTCCGGGCGTTGGAATTTCATTCGGAGCCGACCGCATTTACGACATCCTGCTCGATCAAAACCTCTTCCCTGCCAGCCAAACCACCGGCACCCGCATTTTGATTGCCTCACTTGAGCTTTCAGAAAGAAACGATGGGCTTTTGTTGCTCCAAACACTCCGAAATCGAGGCATTGCCGCTGAAATTTTTCCCGAGCCCGCAAAGTTGCGTAAACAGTTCGAATACGCCGAAAAGAAAGGGATTCCATATCTGGCGCTTTACGGTCCCGATGAGGTTAAATCGGGTGTGGTGAACCTGAAAAAACTAAGCTCCGGAAAGCAAGTCAATGTTCCATTAGAAAGCCTTGGCAAAATTGATTCGTTTTTTGAGGAAGGAAGCTAAGGGCATTTTTCCCATTTTCGTCTTCCCAAAATCGACCAACTGAGTGGACCATTTTACCATCAACAACGCAGTATTGAGCATTGGCGACATTGCCCAAATCACTCAATCTGACCGCCCCATTGCGCTCTCCGAAGAGGCAATTCAGCGCATTTCTCATTGCAGAAAGTATCTCGACGAAACCCTCCAGCAGCGCGAAGCTCCGGTTTACGGCATCAACACCGGGTTTGGCGCCCTGTGTAATGTAAAAATTGAAGCCTCAAAACTCACCGAGCTTCAGCATAATCTTGTGGTTTCGCACGCTTGCGGAATCGGTGAGGCCATCCCCGTAAGGGTGGTAAAAACCATGCTGCTCCTCAAAATTTTAGCCCTTGCCAAAGGACATTCCGGTGTGCGCATTGAAACGGTTGAGCGGCTGGTGCAGATGTATAATGAGGGTGTGTTTCCGGTGGTGTACGAATACGGTTCGCTGGGCGCATCGGGCGATTTGGCGCCCCTGGCTCATCTGTCGCTGCCCTTGATCGGACTCGGCGAGGTGTATGTGAATGGCGTTAAAACTTCGGCTGCACAAGTGCATGAGGTGCTGGGCTGGGAGCCTTTAGAACTCGCGTCGAAAGAGGGTCTGGCCCTCCTGAACGGAACCCAGTTCATGTCGGCCTACGGCGTCGAACTGGTAAAGGAAGGACATCGCCTCCTACGATGGGCAACAACCATTGCAGCCCTGAGCGTTGATGCCTACGATGGGCGCACAGAACCTTTCCATGAAAAACTCCAGGCCATTCGTCCACATCAAGGGCAAATCGATGTGGCAGCAGCACTTCGCGCGTTGTTAAGTCATTCAGACCTATCGAAGCAGCCGAAAGCCCATGTACAGGACCCCTACTCTTTCCGCTGTATTCCGCAGGTTTTAGGCGCTACGCTGGATGTCATCAAGCATGTACAAGGAATTTTCGAGACCGAGCTGAATGCCGTCACCGACAATCCAAATATTTTTCCGGAGGATGACCTTATTCTTTCAGGAGGGAACTTCCACGGACAAACCCTGGCCATGGCGCTCGACTACCTGTGCTTAGCCTTGCACGAAGCCGGCAGTTTTTCGGAGCGCCGCACCTATCAGCTTGTTTCTGGGAAACGGGGCCTGCCTCCATTTTTAGCCGGTGATGCAGGCCTTCATTCGGGGCTGATGATTGCTCAATATAGCGCCGCTTCGCTGGTTAGCCGAAACAAGCAATTATGCACTCCGGCTTCTGCCGATACCATCGATTCGTCGGCCGGACAGGAAGATCATGTAAGCATGGGTGCCAATGCCGCTACCAAGGCCTGGACGGTGATGAACAACCTTGAGCAAATACTCGGAATTGAGCTGTTGTGCGCGGCACAAGCCATTGAATTCCGTCGACCGATGCAGTCATCACCATACCTCGAGAATGTTCTGCAGGCGTATCGCAAATTGATTCCTCACCAATCGAGCGACCGATACATGCATCCGGAAATCAAAGCCACTGTTCAGTTCATGCGGGAATATCAGCTTCCCGAATTGAACTGACGAAGCAAAGCGCGCGCGTCTTCGTCGTTCGGGGCTTGCTTTAACCAATCCACAACCAGGATTCGGGCAGAGTCTTTTTGCCCCACCGCTTCGTAGGCGATTGCCGAATTAATGTAGCCCAGGCGCTCAGCCGGAAACTCGCGTCGGATCGCCTTTAACGTATTGAGCGCCTCGCGGTAACGCTCACTGCGATAAGCCTCGAGGGCCACACTGAGCATTTGCTGCTTTTCGTGTTCCCGGTGCCGACTGTAGAGATAGTCGCCGCCTAAAATCGTCAAAGGGAAAATCAGGCTAAGTAAAGCGGGCTTAATAAGCGAGGCATTGACCAGGCCGGGGTACTTTGCATGGTAGTTTCGGTAATCGTTGTATGGAACGGCGGCAAGGCCGAACGCTAAGGCCATCTGCGCAGCCTTAAGAGCCCAGTCGGCCGACTCCGGCAAATACACCAACAAGCCCAGATAAACCACCGAAAGCGGAACACCTATCAACAAGGAATACCGCGCCTTGCTCAATTGCTGCATTCGACGGTAGTTCAGGCTCATCAGCAGTACCCCGGGAAGCAGCAAACAGAAATAAGCGATTACCCCAATATACAGTGGGCTCCATGGACGCGCCACGAAGGGTTTTACTGAATCAGTAGAAATAAAATCCGCCGGGAATGATTCCTGCATCCCAACTTCCTTTGGATAATCCATCAGCCGAATAACGGTATACTTTACCTTTTTGTACGTAATCTTTAGCGTCGCTTACAAAAATATCATGTATAGGACTAATTCCCAAGCCATAAAAGAGACGGCCTTCAGCAGCAATGTATGGACCTGTTGGCAGCATTGTTTGCTGTGTGGCCATCCTAAAAACACCGTCTTTGATCCAGTATAAATAATTGCCCTCCGGCGAAATGCAGAGTCGTGAAGGATGATCGCTCATCTGAGCGTGGTGAAGCGCAAACGCGGTGTCGGGATTTGTCGGATCAATTCTCCAAAGGCTTCCGGCGCTTTCCTGTGGAGGAATATTGCCTTCGCACAACACCCAAATTTTACCGGAAGCGTCGGCCACAATACTTCGTGGATTGTCGCCTACCTCCACCGAATCAACAATTCGATCCTCCGATGGGTCAATCTTATACACCACATCGGCTCCGGTATTGCAAACCCAAACCCAGCCTTGTGAAACTAAGATTCCTTCCGTCCAACCGCTTACGGCAATGTGCCCAAGCCGGGCTCCCGTGTTGTCGTGTAAAATGTGAATTTTATTGGCGTATAAATCTGTCACGTACACCTTTCCCGGCGCTACGTGGGCTGCAAAACGGGGCGAGTGTAAACCCGAAATAGGCTCGAGGGCCTGAAGCGTGGTTTCGTTGAGTCGTTCTATCTTTTGGGAGTTGTTAACCACAAGCCAGAGCTGACCATTCACACTCAATGCGGAATTCAGCACATCGCCCACGGGACGCTGGTTGTGGGCCTGAAAGACATCTTCACGGATCTGCAAGGTGCTCAGATTGATGTGCGAGAGCGAGGCGTTGCCCCACATGAAATTGCCCTCATTCAGCACAAAAACACTCTGGCCTTTCAGCACTTCCGCTTTCGGCAAGGTAGGCTCATCTTTCTTACAGGAAAGGGCAAAAAGCAATAAAAGTCCACAAAGCCACCTCATCGACCAATTACAATTGGCAGGTTAAACTGACCAGAAGCACCCCGAACCTGAAGCATATAAACACCCGTTGTTATCTGAGGCAATATAACACGGCCATCGTCCGGGAGTTCAGCCTGTTGTATAATTCGTCCTGAAAGATCGGCGATACAATAGTTTATTGGTCTGGATTCCGGCCTTAAACTTCGCACATCAATATAGTCCTGAGCGGGTTGTGGAAACACCTTCCAATTCGATTCCTGCTTGTGTTGAGCAATTCCCGCCGGAACCTGGTGGATAACCCCAATCGCATCTAAATCGAAGCCTCCCGAGGGAAATGGGGTCGGCCAGGGGTCGGCGACCTTCCTTCCCGTAACGTCTCTACTGGCCCAGGCCGGGTTCATCGTTCCAATAACATCCACCACCCGTACATGGGTTATCCGGTTTACATCGAGCAATGGAGTGCCATTCAAATCATCCAGATTAAAGGGCGTTCCGTAAAACACAGGGTATTTGCCTGCCAAATTATGAACCTTCTCGGTTTGGGTATAGCCAAATGTACCGGTGCCGGAAACTGTATCGCTGTTCGAAAAGCACGGAAACCGCACGAAATTCAAGCCATCCGAACTCACCTCCACAAAGGCCAATTCCAGAAACTGCCCGTCAAAACTGTTCTCGAACACGGCAAAATCGTAGCCCGGACCGTTGGAGATGGGTGTGTCGAATGTAGCCGTTGCCTTCCCACCGTCGCCAAGACAAACAACACCATTGCTTCCGGCTTTGCCAATGCCCTCCTCCGCATTACCAACCCAGGCATCACCCAGCGAATCAACCCCAATTTGCATAGGACCGCGCTCCAAAACAATACCGGTAGCCCAGGCCACGAAAGCCGAACTGTCCTTGTCCATGCCAATACTCCCCGGCAAGCCAAGCGCAGGAGCAAATTGCGCCCAGGCTTGACCTCCGAGCAGAACACTCAGAAATACAGAGATGGAAAAGGCTTTCAATGTTGAACAACTACTTTGTTGGTGCGAATGCGTCCATCGGAAAACTGAGTTCTTACCCAGTACAAACCATTGGCTAAGTCGCTCACATCCATGGTGTTTTGTTTGTCCGCACGGCGGATGACCTTGCCGTCGAGGCCAAGCAACTCAGCCGAAATGATAGATGTTTTGGTTGCCAATTGAACAAAGTCGTTTGCAGGATTTGGATAAAGAGTAACATCATTGTTTCCGACATTTTCTGCCGTATTGAC